>JABWCA010000138.1 GCA_013359345.1 Ignavibacteriaceae bacterium | reverse complement strand
ATTATGCCATCAGAAAATGCCAATATTTAATTATTAAAGCTTCTCTTTACAGTTCCTTTTTCTCAAAAATAAAAAGTGCTATTCCCAAAAAAACTAAAAGAAGAATGCCTGACTGGATTAGTGGTTCATAGCTGACTATTTTACCTTCCATAAGAAGCGGAAACATTACTTTACTCATTATTCCGTCGGTCTGGGGAACAATATAGTAAAAACCGTTTATTATCCCTTTTACCACAGGTCCGGCGCTGATCATTTCAAAGATACTCTCCTTTTTCATGAGCACAGGTGATCCTATGATATAGATGAAATAAGCGGACATCATACCCGGAACAGATGATTTTGTTATTACACCAAGAAGAACGATAATTCCAAACAAGGCCATGAAGGTGTAAAATATCCAGAGTATGGTTGTGAGCATGTACCAGTTGTAGAACCCTGTAAATAATGAGAAAATCAACCAGATTCCTGTTATCAGGTAAAGCAGGTTTATTAAAACCATGAGAAGACTGCCCGCAATTCTGCCTGACATAAGCTGGATTCTTGATACAGGTTTGGAAAGGAAAAGATCAACTGTACCCCTTTCCATTACAGATGTTATGAGTCCGCTTGTCGCAAAAACCGAAAGAAGAAGGCCTAAAGTTGAAATACTGACAATGGGGGTCATCAGAAATCCGGTCAGGATCACAAAGTAAGGTGTTCCGGGTTTCCCGTCTTTAGGAACATCAGGGGGAATCAACTGAGTAACAGGGTACATTGAGAATACGAACAGAAAACCAAGAATGGTTATAGTGCTGATAATGAAAAATGCGAGAAAAACTTTCCGTGAAACTGCCTCTCTTAGAGTGTAGTTCATAATAGTCAGGATATTCTTCATTTGGTTTCTCCTCCTGAGTTTGCAACTGTATTAATGAATATTTCTTCGAGAGTTTGCTTTCTGTGGATAATTTCTCTGATCATTACATTGTTTGATCTCAGCAAGTCTATAAATCTGTTGAGTTCATCATCATTGTTAACTTTTATTATACTTCCTTCAGGGGAGCTCATGATCCCGAACTGATTAACAATATCAGTTGATACTGCAGAAATTATATTCTTATCAGACTTTATCAGATAGTCATTTCCCTGGCGGGTCAGATCCTCAACCCTCCCTTCCTGCAGAAGTTTTCCTTTATCAATTATTGCAACCCGGTCGGTTATCAGTTCAACCTCAGAAAGAATGTGGGAGTTAATGAAAATGGTTTTTTTCTTTGATTTCAGATCCACCAGAATATCCCTTATCTCTTTTCGTCCTACCGGGTCTATACCGTCTGTGGGTTCATCAAGCAGAAGGAGTTCGGGGTCATGAATAAGCGCCTGCGCAAGGCCGATTCTCTGCATCATTCCTTTTGAGTAAGTCTTGATTTTTTTCTTTTCCCATCTGGTCAGCCTTACAAGGTCAATCAGTTCGGGGATTCTCTTTTTAAGAGTGGGGTCATCAACACCCGCCATCTTCCCGAAGTAATGAAGAAAGCTTTCGCCTGTAAGGAAAGGGGGAATCTTATGATTTTCGGGGAGGTACCCGATTTTTCTGCGCACAGTATAATCCCTTGGATTTCTGGAAAGGACTTTTACCGAGCCTTGTGTCGGAAAAATGATCCCGAGGAGGACTTTAACAAAGGTTGTTTTGCCCGCACCGTTTTTACCGAGAAGACCAAAAATGGTTGCCTCATTTACGGTTAAATCAAAATTATCGAGGGCGGTTACAAGATTGCCTTTAAATGCCGTTTTATAAACCTTCGTGAGGTTTTGTACTTCTACAATACTCATGGCTGCCAAATATTATTGAATTGATGAAAAAAGATAAGAAGAAGGGGATTAAAGACCGGGATGATTATGACTCAATGCGCTTATCGCGTGTCATAAGGTCATTTGTCGCTTTGACCGGATCCTTACCCTCAAAAAGAATTTTATAAACTTCCTGGGTTATGGGTGTTTCAACGCCGTATTTCTCTGCAAGAGCCGATGCTGATTTGCAGGTTTCGACTCCTTCAGCCACTGCCGACATACCGGCGAGCACCTTGACAAGCGGCATTCCCGCACCAACTTTTTCACCCACATAACGGTTTCTTGAGTGGCGGCTCATGCAGGTAACAAAAAGATCGCCTATTCCTGAAAGTCCGTAGAATGTCTCCGGTTTGGCGCCCATTGCAAGCCCGAGTTTGGCAATCTCTGAGATTCCTCTGGTTATGAGGGCTGCCTTGGTGTTATCACCATAACCAACACCGTCAATAATGCCGGCACCAATAGCTATAACGTTTTTATATGCAGCGCCCATTTCAACGCCTATGACATCAGTGCTGGTGTAAACCCTGAAGTAACTTGTCATAAAGGCTGATTGTATGGTGTAACTTGTGGCCATATCAACGGAGGCTGCAACAACTGTTGTGGGTATTCTTTTTGAGACCTCCTCTGCGTGAGAGGGACCCGAAAGAACACCAATGTTTGACTGTGGCAATTGGGGGAAAACATCTCTGATTATCTGAGAGACGGTGAGAAGCGTTCCTTTTTCAATTCCTTTTGAAACACTTACAAATATTGTGTCCTGAACATTTTTTGAAGGGATTCTGCTGATTACACTTCTTATAAACTGGGTGGGTACTGCAATAACAATCATATTTCGGTTAAGATATGTTTCCTCAAGCTTGTGAGTGATTATCATATCTTTGGGCAGTTCAATACCGGGAAGATAGGTTTTATTTTCCTTTTTCTTCCTCATCTGGTCAGCATTTTTTTTATCGTGATCCCAGAGAATCACTTCGTGACCATTATAATAGAGAACAATGGCGAGAGTCGTTCCCCACGCTCCCGCTCCTAAAACCGTTATTTTCATCAGCAGTTATCTGGATTTTTTTGAGAAAGAGATTTTGTTCTCGCTGCCCTGAAATATCCTTACAATGTTTTTTCTGTGGGTGTAAATAACAAGAAGCACCACTCCCGAAATAAAAGGAAGTATGATTCCGTATCCCTGAATTTCAGCATGGAAAAAGTTCTGCCTTATTATCAGTGAAATGGGAACGGAAATTGCGGCAAGCAGAGAACCCAGTGAAACGTATTTAGTTAAAGTCACAATTAGAATAAATATGCCGAGACCGATAAGCATATCAACCGAAGTGATTGAAAGCAGCATTCCGAGACCGGTTGCAATACCTTTTCCGCCTCTGAATTTAGCGAACACACTCCAGATATGACCTATAACGGCAAAAACACCTGCCAGAACCTGAATGATTGTGAAATCCTCAAAATATCCGCTGGGATTATTTATCGGCACAGGCTGCAGCAGATACAATCTTGCCACCAGCAGAACTGCCAGGGCTCCTTTTACAGCATCGAGAACTATAACCAGGAGTCCGTATTTCCAGCCTAATATTCTGAAAACATTTGTGCCTCCGGCGTTGCCGCTTCCGTGTTCTCTGATATCAATTCCCTTAACACTTCTGGAAATGATAATAGCCCATGGTATTGAGCCGAGTAAATAGGAAAGTACGAAAATTGCAGCGAGTATATGCATTTATTTATCCGTTTAGTGAGTTAGTGATAATTTACGGGGCTTTTATAAGTCCGGTGAATTATTATTAACAATTAATCTTATTGTGATTCTAAATTATTAAAAATTTTAATTAAAGTACACACCAAAATTAATAAAATTAAGTTACAAACAGTAATTTTGCCGCTCATAACAATTTCAGCGTGAGAGAAGCGGAAAATTAATATGTCTGTAACGTTTGATGCCGAATCACTTTGCAGGGATTCCGGTCTTTCAGGGGTGAAAATTTATGACCTTAAAGGGTGCAGGGCTTCATTTTGATGGCGAACAGAGTGAAATCTGATGTGTATTTAAGAGTAACCGGATCAGCTGTTAATCAGTCTGCTGAACTCAGCAGTCTGAACAGCTCGACATCATCAGGACCCGTAACCTTGAAGCTGAAGACAGATCCCTCAAAAATCTCAAATGAATAACCGGCATTCTGCATAAGCATGCTCTCATCCGTTCCGTAAAAGCCGGTTTTGTATGCAAGTTCAAAAGAATCTTTAAGCTCCTTATACCTGAAAATCTGCGGAGTCTGAACCTGATACACGTTATCACGGTTGAGATAACCTATCCCGGAAGGTCCCTTCTGAATAAGCGTGTCTTTCGCCTTGAGTGCGAACAGAGCCGAACCCTTTTCTGCAGCAAAGCGGATGCCTGCGCTGAGAACATCGGGGGGAATGAGCGGGCGGGCGGCATCATGCACAGCAATCAGCCCTTCGTAAGAAGAGGGAAGTGAAGAGAGGGCGCGGTAAACAGAATCCTGCCGTTGTGCGCCCCCTTCAACAATACCTGATATTTTTGTTATGCCGTATTTATCTGCCAGTTCTCCCAGAAAACCGATACTTTCTTTTGAAGTTGCAAGAACAATATCAGTGATTTCGTCACAATTCTGAAACCGTTCAAGTGTCCAGACTATCAGTTCCCTGCCGCCGAATTTCATGAACTGCTTTGGCTGACTGAGTCCGCTTCTTGAACCTGTTCCCGCAGCCGGGATTATGGCAGTGGTCATCATAGAATGAGCATTGAATCACCGTAACTGAGGAACCTGTAATTTTCCTTGATTCCGGTTTTATAAGCTTTCATTACTAAATCTGTATCTGCAAATGCGCAAACGAGCATAAGCAGTGTTGATTCAGGGACGTGAAAGTTGGTAATCATTCTGTCCACAACCCTGTAAACATAAGAGGGATAGATAAATTTATCTGTCCATCCTTTAAAAGGTCTTACATAATCATCGGCAGTTACGCTGCTCTCAATAGCTCTTACGGTGCTTGTACCAACTGCAACAACCTTGCCGCCTCCCGCAATAGCCTTGTTAATGGTATCTGCACTTTCCTGTGTGATTTCAAAGAATTCTGAATCCATGCGGTGTTTTGTAAGATCTTCAACTTCAACCGGTCTGAAGGTTCCGAGCCCGATGTGAAGGGTAACCGCAGCAACACCCACTCCTTTTTCTTTTATCTTCTGAAGGAGTTCATCGGTGAAATGGAGCCCCGCGGTGGGAGCAGCAACAGAGCCATCCTCTTTAGCATAAACGGTCTGGTAGTCTTCTTTATCCTTAGGCTCGGCAGCACGCTTGATATAGGGAGGAAGAGGGGTAACACCTATATTTTCAACGGCTTTGTAAATATTGCCGGGCTGATTAAATCTGACTGTTCTGCCTCTTGAGGTGGTATTATCAATCACCTCGCACCAGAGATCATCAGAAAAATAGATCTTATTCCCGATTCTCACTTTACGTGCCGGATCAACAATAACATCCCATATCTGATCTCTTGCATTAAGTTCCCTGAGGAGAAACACCTCAATTTTAGCGTTTGTTTTTTCCTTGCTTCCGAAAAGTCTTGCCTGAAAAACCCTTGACTGATTGACAACCAGAACATCACCGGGGTTCAGGTATTCAAGAACATCCTTGAAGATTTTGTGTTCAATAGTTTTTTTCTCACGGTTTACCACCATGAGACGGCATTCATCTCTTTTTTCAACGGGATATTTTGCAATTAGATTTTTGGGTAAATTATAGTTAAAATCTGATAACTTCATTTTAAATTACCCTCGTCTCCTTCTGATTAAAGGACGGGGGAGGGTTGAACTTCCCCGTCCTCAGGTTAAATAATTATTTCTTGCCTTTGGCAGCTTTTTTCACCGGAGCTTTTTTCACCGGAGCTGCTTTAGCAGGTTTTTTGTTTTTCATTTCGGTTAAAACAGCCTTGGCTGCAGCAAATCTTGCTATCGGTACTCTGTAGGGTGAGCAACTTACATAGTTGAGCCCTAACTGATGACAAAATTCAACTGAAGAAGGTTCCCCGCCATGCTCACCGCAGATACCAACTTTGAGGTCGGGTCTTGTGGTTCTGCCTTTTGCGGTACCGATCTTCATTAATTCACCGACACCTTCACGGTCAATTGCTTCAAAAGGATCTTTTGCATAGATGTCTTTTTCAACATACTGAGGTAAGAACATACCTGCATCGTCTCTTGAAACGCCCAGTGTGGTCTGTGTTAAGTCATTTGTACCAAAGCTGAAGAATTCTGCTGATTCAGCAATCTTATCTGCAGTTATGGCAGCTCTGGGGAGCTCAATCATGGTGCCAACCAGATAGTCTATCTTGACTTTCTTTTCTGTCATGACTTCGGCAGCAACTCTTCTTACAATAGCTTCCTGCATTTTTAACTCGTTAACGTTGCCAACGAGCGGAATCATGATTTCAGGTTTTACTTTAATCTTCTCAGCAATAACTTCAGCTGCAGCTTCAAAGATTGCTCTTGCCTGCATTTCGGTTATTTCAGGGAATGAGATACCAAGACGGCAGCCTCTGAAACCGAGCATGGGGTTGAGTTCATGCATTGATTCGATTTTCTCAATAACTTTCTTCTTTGAGATGCCCATTTCATTTGCGAGTTCTTCAACCTGAGCTTTATCTGTGGCTTTGGGGAGGAATTCATGAAGCGGGGGATCCAGGGTTCTGATTGTTACGGGGTAACCTTTCATAACCTTGAAGATACCCTTGAAGTCTGCTCTCTGATATGGGAGGAGCTCATCAAGCGCTGCTTTTCTTGCTTCGGGTGTTTCTGAGAGGATCATTTTTCTTACAGATTTAATTCTGCTTTCCTCAAAGAACATGTGCTCTGTACGGCAGAGACCGATACCTTCAGCACCGAATTTGATTGCGTTGAGTGCCTGATCCGGCTGATCAGCATTTGTTCTGATTCCGAGCGTTCTGTACTGATCGGCCCATTTCATTACAGCTTCAAAGATCTTGTAATCAGGTGAGTCTTTTGCATCTCTTGTACCGTCAATAAGAACTTCAACAACTTCTGATGGTTTTGTTGCAATTTTGCCAACGAAAACTTCACCGGTTGAACCGTCTATTGAAATGTAGTCGCCTTCTTTTACAACAAGGTCATCTCTGTTTTCAACTTTTATTGTACCGGCATTGTAGTCAATCTTTAATTTACCGCAGCCTGCTACGCAAACTTTACCCATCTGGCGGGCAACAAGAGCTGCGTGCGAGGTCATGCCACCGCGTGCGGTAAGGATACCCACTGCTGCATTCATACCTGCAAGATCTTCCGGTGAGGTTTCAATTCTCACGAGAATCACAGGTTCACCGCCTTTAGCCATTTCAACTGCATCTTCCGCACTGAGAGCAACTTTACCTGCTGCTGCACCGGGACCTGCATTGAGTCCTTTGGCCATGATTTTGCCTTCGGAAACTGCTTTTGTTTTTTCTGAAGCATCAAAAACGGGTCTTAATAACTCGTTAAGCTTTGAAGGATCAATTCTGAGAATGGCATCTTCTTTGCTGATGAGTTTTTCTTTAACCATGTCATAAGCAATTTTAACTTCGGCGAGACCGGTTCTCTTGCCAACACGGCACTGGAGCATCCAGAGTTTATCCTGCTGAATTGTGAACTCGATATCCATCATGTCTTTATAATGCTGCTCAAGAATCTTTCTGATTCCGTCGAGTTCTTTATAAATGACGGGTCTTGCTTTCTTTAATTCGCTGATCGGGAAAGGGGTTCTTATACCGGCAACAACGTCTTCACCCTGTGCATTGAATAAATACTCACCATAGAATACGTTTTCGCCTGTTGCAGCATCTCTTGTGAACGCAACACCGGTACCTGAGTCTTCACCCATGTTACCGAACACCATCGACTGAACGTTAACGGCAGTACCCCAGCTTGCGGGTATATTGTTGAGTTTTCTGTAGATGATGGCTCTGTCATTCATCCATGATCCGAATACCGCACCAACTGCACCCCAGAGCTGTTCTTTGGGATCATCCGGGAAATCATGGCCGGTTTTCTTCTTGATTTCGGTTTTGAACTCGGCAACCAGTTCTTTAAGATCTTCGGCAGTGAGTTCTGTATCAAGGGTTACGCCTTTTGAGTGTTTTTTATTTTCAAGAATAACTTCAAAAGGATCATGTTCTTTTTTATCCTGTGGTTTTAAGCCTAATACAACATCACCATACATCTGAACAAATCTTCTGTATGAGTCATAAGCAAATCTTTCATTACCGGTTGCGGCAATAAGTGCTTTAACTGTTGTGTCATTAAGTCCGAGATTAAGAACTGTATCCATCATACCGGGCATTGAAGCACGGGCGCCTGATCTTACTGAAAGGAGCAGCGGATTTTTAGCATCGCCGAACTTTCTTCCCATCTCTTTTTCAACTTTTTTCAGAGCTTCATCAACTTCTTTAGCAAGTGTTTTGGGATATGTTCTTTTGTTATCATAGTAGTATGTACATACCTCGGTGGTGATTGTGAATCCTGCGGGAACCGGTAATTTGATATTTACCATTTCAGCAAGATTTGCACCTTTACCGCCAAGCAGGTTCTTCATGTCAGCTTTTCCTTCGGCTTTTTTGCCGCCGAAGAAATAAACATATTTCTTATCTGCGCTTTTAGGCATCGGGAGATCCTCCTGTTTTAGATTATTGTACGGTTTTAGCCGTACTTTCTGTTTTGTGTTGATTGTAAAAATATATTATTTCGTTTCTGAACTTCTCCTCATCATCAAGCATCAGCTCAATCTTAAGGTAATAGATGTCAATATCATCAAGTTCTTTCTTAAAGTCCTGTAATTTAACCGCATCTTTCTGGGTTGTGATCACGCAGGTTGAATTGGTTGAATAAAAGAGTTTCCTGATCTTCTGTACTTCTTTGTGAGTATAATCTTTATGATCAGCAAAAATCATTTTGTTCTGCGTATCAACGCCTATGTCATTGAGAGCCTCAATAAAGGAATGTGTGTTCGCTATCCCCGATACAACCAGTCCTTTTTGTCCCCTGAATTCACCCAGCTCAAGTGATTCGTTTCTTTTTATGTCATAAAAACCGATGGCTTTATAGTAAGCCGAAAAAACCTTTTTACCCTGAAGGTGATTTTTTACACTTTCATGGGGTTCCCTGTACTTCAGAAATTTCCTGTTCAGGATCACGATATCCGCTCTTTCAACGGCACTCACCGGCTCCCTTAAATTACCCGTTGGGAGCAGCAGTTTCCTGAGTGTGCGCTCTTCATAAAAGAATCTCTGAGCAAGAATAAGTATGTTAACGTCTCTTGCTATATACCTGTGCTGAAAAGCGTCATCAAGAACTATTGTTTTTACTCCGGCGTCATTTATGAACTGTTTTGCTCCTTCAGTTCTGTCTTCACACACAGCAGCAGGAACTCCGGTGTCATGCACAGTCTGAACAATCTCGTCACCGCTTTCTTCAACAGTCTTAAAGAACTCTTTCCCGTCTGACACAAACTGATATCCGCTTGATATTCTTCCGTATCCGCGGCTTAAAACACCCGGGTTCATTCCTGCATCTTTGAGTAGTCTTGTAAGGAAGATGACCATCGGGGTCTTGCCGGTTCCGCCCACGGCGATATTTCCCACAGAGATAACAAAAGCATTAACCCTGTTTTGCTTAAGGTATCCCTTCTCAAACATCAGATTCCTGATTCTGATCACCAGGGCATACACGGGAATAAGCGGGAACAAAAGCACCCTCAGAATATCGACCAGCTTAAGCAACTTCTGCCGCCTTTTCCTGTAGCATTTTCAGTTTTAACTCACAATCTTTAATTAGTTCACCCGTCTCCTCAAAAGTGAGCTCAGGGTTAATCTCAATGGGATCCGAAAAGACCATCTTCACTTTTGAAAAGGGAAGCGGCAGTTCAAATTTATCCCAGCTTTTAAGCTGTTTCTTTTTTTTATAATCAATTCCTGCAAGAACCAGCTTCTTCCCCGATTTTTTGGCAGCAACCACTGCACCGGGCTTAAATTCATGGTATGGCCCGCGCGGTCCGTCGGGCGTAATGGCAACTATCCTGTTCTCTTTAAGTTCATTCACCAGCACCTCAAGTGCTTCTTTGCCCCCTTTTGAGCTGGAGCCTCTGATCGTCTTATATTTCCAGTTCTTCAAAACTCCGTTCAGCATTTCCCCGTCTTTGCTTGCGCTTATAAGTGCAGAGGAGTTTTTTCCTCTGAAAACATACCAACCGGCAATCATTGAACCGTGCCAGAAAACCGCCGCAAACCCCTCGCCTGATTTTATCAGTTGACGGGTTTTATCAAAATTAACTTTCTCAATCCGCAGGGTACCGGCCAGGAAATTTATAACTCCGGGCAGCAGAATGTTCCCTGCTTTTTTGAGAAAATTGCTGTCAGCCTTCATACATTTTTTTCAGGATAAGTCCGGCAGCATTATCAGATGCTGATTGTTCGCCGAGACTTTCCCTGATTCTTATAAATTCTTTTTTCATCTGCTCACGTTCTG
>JABWCA010000430.1 GCA_013359345.1 Ignavibacteriaceae bacterium | reverse complement strand
TTCACGAGGATAAAATAAATTGAAAATGCCCTTACAACCTTGTATGCCTGTTCAACGGAGAGAGAATTGATAACCTCTTTTATAGAATCTGTAACAGCGGGTGAGGGCTCATTGTTCAGTTCTTTGGTGAGTGAACGGAGCCGCTCAACATAGTCATAAATCTCGCGTCCCTCCTGATCAATCAGAACCTCGCCGAGAATAATCCCGAGTTCCTTAACCATCTTTCTGAGCGGAGCGTTTTCTTCTCCCGCATCAAGCTCTTTAAGGGGGGGTTTAATCTTTACAGCACTCATCACATTACTCTCCGTATCAATTATATAATAAAAGATTTTAAGCCTTTTAATATAAAGATATTTATCAAACAGCCGTTTTCAATGACAAAAAGCTTAATGAAAAAAGGGTTAAAAGGTTCATTTTTAAGCATCCTCTTAATTCTCAAATATGAAAATCAGGCAGAAGATTTTTCAAAATATGTAATTAAATCACTAAACAACGGTTCAATTTCACTTAGGAAAGCGTTTTTATTGACTGGCACAAATATTGACAATAATGCAAAAAATTAAAGAAGCCGGGTTAAACGCTCTCTTTGCATGCCCGGAGAGGAAATACGAAATAAAAATTTTTACGAGAATTTATGTATAACTCTATCGTATTAGTTAAACAGGTTCCCGATACAGCCAATATCTCAGGCAGTGTGATGCGTGATGACGGAACAGTGAACCGCGCAAAGCTGCCCGCAATTTTTAATCATGAAGATAAAATTGCGCTTGAGTTTGCACTGAGGATCAAAGACAAATTCGGCGGTACGGTCACAGCCATTACAATGGGCCCCCCCAGAGCATCTGATATCCTCAGAGAATGTCTCTATATGGGCGCTGATTCGGTTTATCTGATCAGTGACAGAAAATTTGCCGGTGCCGATACTCTTGCCACCTCTTATGTGCTCAGTGAAGCAATCAAAAAAATCGGAAAGTTTGATTTTATTTTTGCCGGCAGGCAGGCAATTGACGGCGATACCGCTCAGGTTGGTCCGCAGACTGCCGAAAAGCTTGATCTCCCCCAGATCACTTATGTTGAAGAGATTCAGAACCTCAAAGGCAAAAAAGCGAAAATAAAAAGAAAGATAGACGGCGGGCACGAAGTTGTTGAAGCACAGCTCCCCGTTCTTCTTACGATACTGAAAGATGCAGCCGACCCCCGTCCGTTCAGGGCAAAAAGGGTTATGGCGTATAAAGGCGCAAAATCACTCACCGAACTTGAGGCGCTTACAGAAGGAAACTCACTTCTCTACATTGATAAGCTTGTTCACGAATACGAAGAAAAAAATCTGTTCATACCCACTCTCACCATGGATGACCTCAATCTTGATTCCGAGAGATGCGGCGTTAAGGGTTCTCCCACCAAAGTTCACAAAATTGACTCCGTGGTTCTGATGGGCGGTAATCATATCCGCATAGAACCGAATAAGGAGGGGATGGGAAAACTTATAGATCAACTTTTGGAAGACCACATTTTTGGATAAGAATATGCAAAACAATTCAAATGAAATCTGGGTTTTTATTGAACAGAGAAACGGCAAGCCTGCCGATGTAAGCCTTGAGCTCCTTTCAAAAGGGCACAAACTGGCTGCAATAACAGGCGGAAAGCTTAAATCGGTTGTTCTGGGTGATCATGTTAAGGCAATTGCCGAACTGACCTTTGAGTACGGTGCAGATGAAAGCATTCTCGTAAGCCATAAAGAACTTAAAAATTTCAGGACACTCCCTTACTCAAGAGTGCTCACCTCACT
>JABWCA010000429.1 GCA_013359345.1 Ignavibacteriaceae bacterium | reverse complement strand
CTATATTCGGTCAAATGACCATCAAATAAAAAAGTGAGTTTTATTACACAGAATGCCGCTATAAGGCAGAAAATGATGAAATCGTCAAATGAGCGTCAAATAAAAATAAGGGATTAACTGCCTGAACTGTGATACGCATGATTAATCTGATTAATTTGATTTTTCATGAGAAAACTATTCCCGGTCAAATGAGCATCAAATAAAAAAGTACGTTTAATTAAACAGAATGCAGCTATAGGGCAGAAAATGATGAAATCGTCAAATGACAGTCAAATAAAAATAAGGGATTAACCGCCTGCACTGTGATATGCATGATTAATCTGATTAACTTGATTTTTCATGAGAAAACACTTCCCGGTCAAATGAGCATCAAATAAAAAAGTGCGTTTAATTAAACAGAATGCAGCTTTAAGGCAGGAAATGATGAAATCGTCAAATGACGGTCAAATAAAAATAAGCGATTAACTGATTGAACTTTGATATGCATGATTAAGATGAATAGCCGTCAGTAAGCATGATCGGTTATTAACTCAAAGGCATCATAATAAAGACTACGCCCAGTATGGTATATATTTGGTGAATTTGCGGGAACGGTTTTTATCATCAAGTTCTTTAATCAATCCTTCTGTGATTGTCTCTTTGATGATTCTTGAAATTACTGCGGCATTTTTAACCGGAATTCTGAAGCGTTCTCGCAGAGACTGGTTAGTCATAAAACTGTTTGATATATATTTAAGGCAGCAATGCTGATAACATGCTCTGAGTTTATCATTTTTATTCATCTCTTTAAACGCAACCGGTGCATATAAAGTAATTTTAGTATGTTTCTCCTGCGCCAGAAAATAAGGAGGGGGCAAGACTGCGGATTCTCACAAATCAACAACCTTATCAATTCCGGTACCTTTACCTTCACAAATACCCAGCCGCCGGAGAATATCTGCTAATTTTTCATTTCTTGCTGAATTTTCATCGATGAATCTCAGAGTTCGTATCACAGGAATTCCGGGATTGGTAAACTCAATCCGATCCGCGAAAATTTCAATGAGCGGTCCGCCTGAAACAGAAAAATCCTGGTGAGTGATGGCATTTGCAGTCAGTTCACGAATAATCAGAGGACTAAATCTTCGCAGTTCACTCCTTAATCCATCTTCAATTACTTCTTTCTGAGGAATCTGATCGTCAACAAAATCGATAATGGTCTTGAATACTGAGGCATAACCCTTAGGAAATGTCCTGTCTTTGAGGGTTTCAAGTCTGTTTGTGCCATTATATAAAGATACCCTGACTCCCTTGAATTGTAATTTCTCAAACTCAGAGAGATCTTTGGCGAAAAGTATTGCACCCAAATTTGTGATTCCAATCTTACCATCTGGAAGCGGTATGACAAATCCCTCTGACATAAATCGTTCAATGACACTTTTATTGCTCTCCGGATATGGAATCTTAAGAAGGTCAAAATATACAAAAGTATCGAGCAGGTATGTTATTTCGGGTCCATCGCTCAATATCCTGGCAATTTCTTTTTCGAAAATACCAGTTTCGTTTTTCTGCCAGATTTTTCTTTCTTTCTCAGGAAAGTCGTGCAGTTTACGGTTTATGCTGCCTGTCCTGATATATGCATCATGCAGAAAGGTAAGTGGTCTGTCAGCAGCAGCAAGTATTTCAAAAACAACAATTCTGGCACCGGAATAAATTATCTCATATATCCTGAAATCAGGCCGTGGATTCAATCTTTGGAGCAACCAGTTTTCCAGTTCATCGTTTTTAATCTTGTGTGTTTTAGGATAGAAGTCTGTGCCAATAAT
>JABWCA010000137.1 GCA_013359345.1 Ignavibacteriaceae bacterium | reverse complement strand
GTTAACTACCAGATCAACGGTGTTGAGCAGATGAACTCTGCCACATCCGCACCGGGTTCATTTGGTGTTGATAAAGCCAATAACTCCTGGAAATATGATGTTAACCCCCTTGGCGTGCAGCAGATTCAGCTCATCTCAGGCGGTTTTTCGGCTGAGTACGGAAATGCCCAGGCAGGTGTTGTAAAGGTTGTGCTTAAAGAAGGCGCACCCAAACTTTCCGGTGAGGTTAGAGTTGAATACAGACCTCCGGGACAGTACCACTTCGGCAAGTATGCTTATGATGAATCGACTTATGAGTGGCAGAAATGGGGCACTCTTGATAAATGGATGGCACTTAAGGATCAGGAGTTTTTTCTTCAGGATCTGGGTGTGATTGCAGAAAACAGATGGAAATTTCTTTATGACCGTGTGAAAAACGGCACTGCAACGCAGGATGAAAAAGCCAAGTGGGATCAGATTCTTAATGACCAGATCAACTGGGCTTATGATACATGGATTGCAAATCACCGGACCTCAGATGATAACGCACTCGGTGTTTATGATTACCGCGACAGGGCATACACCCGTTACATGATCGGTATCGGCGGCCCTCTCGGTAAAGACCCGAATAAATTAAGATTTTATTTTTCGGGTGAATATAAAAAGAACCCTTCAAGACTCCCCACTGCAGAAAAAGACCAGATTGCACAGAATTACATTCTTAATGTAACCTGGAACCCGATCACAAACCATAAACTTAAAACCATGCTCAGTTATCAGAGTTACCGGGGCGGTATATGGTCAGGTTCGGATGATATCAGATGGGCAGGCCTTGCTTTTTCACCACCCAGCACGTCATATAAATATTATACTTCAATTGACCCTATAAGGACAGAGCAGACTTTTGCACAGAGCCTTAACTGGGTTTACACTATAAACAACAATTCATTCCTTGAAGCAACCGTTACCCATCAGAATGAGAAGTATGAACTTCCTTTCAGCTACCTGGCCGGTTACACACAGGAAATTGACAGACTTGACAGTCTTAATGACCGTAACGGCGGCAAAATTCTGAGACCGGGAACATGGTGGGAAACAACATACTTCAGACCTCCCGATGCTCTCAGCACGCTTTATTATCAGGACACAAGAACTGAACATGTATCATTCAGCTTTGATTACACGAATCAGTTTAACTCCTCAAACCTGCTCAAAGCAGGTGTGAGACTTTATTACTGGGATCTTTTCAGTAATGGTGTTAACTCAAGATTCAAGGCTAACGCACTGGTGGCAACAACCGGTATTGCCGAATATTACAGGGCATATCCTTATAACATAGCATTTTATCTGCAGGATAAGATGGAATATGAGGGAATGATTGCCAATATCGGGTTAAGAGCCGAAGCCTACAACTTCCAGTCGCAGATGCCGCTTGATGTTTTCAATATTCCGTATATCGGAACGGAAGGACCTCAGGGAGGAAATCCTGCAACAGAGCTCTCAAAGACTTTCTTTGTACTGCTCCCCAGAATAGGTGTATCGTTCCCGATTGGTGAGAACACCGCGTTCAGAATCCAGTATGGCCATTTCACATCAATGCCGACCTTCAGCCAGGCGCTCTCAAGAAGATCATTCAGAGGCTGGTCGGGTTACGGCAATGCAAATCTTGAACCCAAGAAGACCATCCAGTATGAGTTCGGTCTGCAGCAGGTGCTTGATGACGATAACAGAATTGATGTTGCTCTTTATTATAATGACCGCGTCACTCAGATCGGGCTGTTAAGAAGATCATCTTATACAGGTTCATTTGTTAATGCACCTTCAGGTTACACCTCAGATAATCAGCCGCTGTTTAACTACACGACTTATGATAACAATGCCTTTGGCGCAACAGTGGGTCTGGAAGTAACCTTTGAAAAAATCAACTTCAAGAACTGGGGTTACAGATTAAGTTATTCTCTTTCACAGACAACAGAGGGTAACTACGGACCTCAGACGGTTTATCCCACCGCAACAAAAACTGCGGAAAGAAGAAACTATACCGGAGAATTTATTTCAGGAAATGACAGAACCCATAATTTCAGAGGCCTGTTGCAGTACAATTTTGCTGCCGGTGAGGGTCCTGAGTTGTTCGGCACTAAAATCCTTGAAAACACGGTGATAAGTTTAACCTATAACGCCCAGTCAGGAATACCTTTCACATACAGGACAAGTTTTGACCTTAAGGATGTTGTAAACAACAGAAGATATCCGCTTGAATCTTCATTTGACCTTGCAGTTCAGAAAAACCTAGAAGTAATGGGTTACAGACTTGTACTCGGACTCAGAATCATGAACTTATTCGATAACAAATGGCTTACCCCCGTGAGCGATAATGATCTGCTGAATCTCATGGAATACGGAACAACCATTGAAGAGCCCGGGGTTGACCCCTCAAGAATAAGTTACATTTCAGCCTTTTACAAGGCATACCGGAATGTGCCGAGGCAGGTATTCTTCACACTTGGCGTTGGCTTTTAATTAATCGGCGGTACAGATAAATATGAGATTGAAAAATAAAATGAAAAAAACAACAGCTGCAATTTTTGCTATCTTTGTTCTGATGCAGGCAGATTTAAGTGCCCAGCTTGTTGAATCACCCCTCCTTATTTTTAACAGGGGAATAATCTGGCACACACTCTCTTATGCAAAATCGGGTCCTGCCTATAATAACTGGGCACAGACCGGCCCTTCGCTTGACTGGCCCGGATTTGACCCCGCATGGGTTGGTGATGATATCGGCGGTGTGCCGAGCCACATGGTTACCGGAGGTTTCTGGATAGGAGCCAAAAGAGACCGCGATACCGTTCTTGCCGTTGAAGACTGGGCAATGTACGGCTCAACCGTGGCTGATGAACCCACTGCCAAATACAGAGTGGCTGAACACAGAAAAGTATATGCGAACGGTGCCAATAACTGGCTTCAGACAAATAAAAAAACAGGTGAAGACCTGATAAGAACAGTTTGGGAGTATAACCCGAACTACTTCACCGCTTCAGATATTGAAACCCAGCTCCCCGTGCGCGTAACAAGAAACGTGCATATGTGGAGCGGTTCAAAGCATGATGAAACTTACATTATTTACGACTTTGTAATTAAGAACATTTCTGATGAGCTTAAAGCAAAGTACCCGAATAAAACTAACATCACCGACACACTCTACAGCACGCACATACTGGTAAGTTACGGACTCCAGTCAAACTCCAGATCATGGAAAGTTCTCTTTCCGCAGGAAACGCAGGGCGCCCGCAACACAAAGATTCAGTACAGCAACCCCAATAAATTATTCTACGGTGAAAACACCAACTACGGCTTCTCAAATTCACTGGGAAGAGTTGTCAACGGAGCTCCGCAGGGTGAGTGGCTTGCTCCCGGATATGTCGGCTGGAAACTGCTTTATGCATCCCCCGACAGCACCGGAATACCCACAAGAGTTGATCAGACTAAAGTGGGCTGGTCGCAGGCAGATAACTCGCTAGATTTAAGCGGTCCGTTCACGGGTGTATCGGGAACGCTTGATGCAAGATACAACGTAGTGAAGAATCCGTCATCGGCTTACAGATTTGTAAGATTCCCCAATAACGTTATCGACACCAACTTTGTGGAAAAATCAAGGAAATGGTCGCTTATGTCGCTCGGCCCGTGGACTCTTGCCCCGGGAGACAGCATAAGATTATCATACGCCGAGATAGTTGACGGCATGGATTACAAGTTTGCGCTTGACAGAAACATCGGCCCCAACACAATTTTCCAGGAAAGCTACAGAAAAGGTTTTGAACCTTCATTCAAAAGGGCACAGCTTACTTATGATAACGGATTTGACCATCCCGATCCGCCGGCTGCCCCCAAATTTGAAGTCAATTTCTATGAAGGTGCACAGAAGATAGTTGCAAACACTATCAGATGGGGTACAGAGACAGAAGGAATTGCTGATCCCGACGACGGGACGCTTGACCTCGCCGGATACAGACTATACAGATCAGACTTTCTGCCGATAGGTCCCTGGGAACTGATAGGAGACATTAAAAAAGCTGATCCCTCTTATTACGATGCTGCCTCAGGCAAGTACGTGTTCATTGATTCAACGGTGCAAATAGGCACAGGTTATTACTACTCGGTTACCGCTTATGATACAGGCAAAGCCTCATGGCCGGTTAACCCTGCCGCAATATTCCCTGAAACCAACAGCAACCGTGTTCCGCCGAGAGAGTCATCAATTTTTGCTAACAGAATGACTTTCCCGTTCCTTGCAACATTACCGGCACCAAAATCGGTTGATCAGGTGCTCGTTGTGCCGAATCCGTTTGTGATAGGCGAAGGATCATCACAGCCGGGAGAATCAGATCAGATTCAGTTTATAAATGTTCCGAACCCCAGCACGGTAAGAATTTACACACTGAGGGGCGATCTGGTGAAAACGATAGAAGTTTCATCAACCACGGGCGGAATTGTCACCTGGAATCAGGTCACAGATTTCGGCCAGTTTGTTGAGAGCGGCGTTTACATATATCAGGTCGATTCCCAGTACGGAAAACATACCGGTAAATTTGCAATTGTAAGATAAACATAAGAAGAAATTGAAAATGAAATCAAAATTACTTTTACTATTGATTCTTACCGGCACCCTGGGTTGGGCTCAGGATTTCAGAAAAACAGCCACTGCCGGCTTTGTTTTTCTTCAATTGCCGGTTACAGCAAGAAGTGCTGCATTAGCCGAGGCGTCAGTAACACTGCCCGATATGAATTCGGCGGCGGTTTTTTCAAACCCTGCCGGATTAGGATTCACGCAGCAGACCCATTCATTCAGCGCATCATATTCAAACTGGTTTGCAGATATAAAGCACTATGCGGCAAGCTACTCCTTCAACTCGGCAATGGGTGTTTTCGGGGTCGGGCTGGTGGCGCTTGATTTCGGAACCATGGCAAGAACCAGAAGAGTCACAGGTCAGAAAGTTTACGAAATAACGGGAGATTTCAGCTCCAGCGCAATGGCGCTTTCTCTGAGTTATTCAAGAATGCTTACTGATAAGTTCTCGTTCGGGGTTTCAGTCAAATATGCGCGCGAGGCAATAGACATTTACAGCGCCACAAACATTCTGTTTGACGGCGGAGTAATGTATTACACCGGTTTCAGGTCACTCAGAATAGGCGCTTCAATCCAGAACTTTGGTGTTGAAACAAAATACATCAATGATCCCTTCAAGATGCCCTCCGTTCTTAAACTCGGGCTGGCCTCTGAGATCGTGGGTGATATGAGCAGCGAATACAGGGTAACAGCTCTGGTTGAAGCACTTCACCCCAACGACGGCGATGAAAAAGTGAACACCGGTATTGAAATGAGCTGGAAAAATATCGTGACACTGCGCGGCGGATATAAATTCTTTTATGATGAAGACACCTACAGCTTCGGCGTGGGTCTTAATCCTAACCTCAGCGTTCCGCTTCAGCTTGATTTTGCATTTGCAAACTACGGCAGGCTCGGTAATATCCTGAGATTTTCTCTGAACATCGGGTACAATTGAGAGAGAGGATAAAGAAATGAAAAGACAAAATTACAGATTATTTCAGCTCCTGCCTCTCCTGATATTACTCATTGCAGTTCAGGGTAAAGCACAGATCACATCAGTTGATTTTCTTGGTGACTATGTGCTTGGCGTATCAAAAAAGCTTGCCGTCACTTCGGCAAACGGCATCGGCGGAAGCTTCAGACTCAACTACAGCATTTCTGATGCAGTGAGCATTTCACTCACAACAGGTTATCAGAGTTTTGGCATAGATCAGGATTCAATGCTCACACAATGGAAATGGGCGTTCTGGGATAACCGTTACTACGGAAGCATCAGGGCAGATCTTAACGATACCAGTTCAGGGCTTTCCGCAACCTTCACACCGGAACAGAGCATGAGCGCAATTCCCGTAATGCTCACCGGCAACTATCAGTTTAATCTTTCAGAGAACCTTTCTCTTAAAGTGAGTGCAGGCGCGGGTGTCTATTTCTATGTAAGAAGCATGTATGTGGTTGAAGACTGGACCAAAGTGCTTAAAGGCATTAACACAACCTTTAAATATGCATACAGAAACTTTGCCCCTGATAAGAGAGGCAACCCGCTTATGGCTGCCGGAGGTGTTAATCTGAGCTATAAACTGATCGATTTTGCCAGAGTTGCGGCAGAGTTCAATTACAATTACCTGATTCCCACAGAGGGTAAACTCGGATATGATGAAGCACCCTTCAAGGACTTCTTAAACATCAAATTAGGAATAATTTTTAGTTACTGATTATGAAAATAAAATATATAACCTTACTGTTAATTATCCTGACCGTGGCACCTCTTACCGCTCAGAATAAATATTTTGCCGGAGTTTCCGGTTCCTACTTAATGCCGATGGGTGAACTTTCCAAAAGGTTTAAGCCGGGAATGGGAGGATCAGTTTACTTTGGCAAGGAAGTCTCTGAAAAATGGGCATGGTCCGGACGAATTGAATATTACAAATTTGATACTCCGAATGATGAAAAGCTGATTTTTGAAAGACAGTACCTCATAGGCACAGAAGAAAAAGCCTTCAATTATCAGATTAAAAATCTTAAAATGGATCTTACAGTCACCGGAGTGGCCGTAAATGCAGATTATAATCTGGTTAAGAGCGATCTCATCAAAACAGACCTGCATTTCAGTTTTGGCGTTTATAACTGGATTTTTAACCGCGATGCCTATAGAGATTCTCTTTTTGCACCTGATACCGCGGGAGTGAATAAACTGATGGAAGATCTTAAAGTGCCTTCACTCAGGCAGGAAGACTGGAGCGGCGGATTTACTGTTGGTGCAGAGCTTGATATAAAGATTATTGATCCCGTATGGTTCACCCTTGCCGCAAATTACCGTGCAGTTGTGGGCGAACTCTGGGCAACCCTGAAACTCGGACTTGAGAACGTCAGCATGCTGCAGTCGGGTGAAATCAGAGCAGGATTCAGAGCAGAATTCTGATAAATGCCGGATAACCAAATTTTACCGGTTTGATCTTCTTACAGGGGATCAAACCGTTTTTTTTATAATATGAATCTGAGATTTAATATGAGAACCCTTAAATATATCTTTCCGCTGCTCCTTTCGGGATTGCTTCTGGGCGGATGCATTAAAGAAAACACCCCGGCAGTCAAAACATCCGGGAAACAGACAGTAAGAGGAGTGTGGCTTACGAACGTTGACAGTGATGTGCTTAAATCAAAACAGAATATCATTGATGCAGTTGAGCTTTGCCACAAAAACGGAATCAACTCAATCTTTGTTGTGGTCTGGAATAAGGCGGTGACAATGTATCCGAGTGATGTGATGGAAAAAGAGTTTGGCATAAGGATAGACACAGCCTATACAGGCAGGGACCCCCTGAAAGAGCTGATTGAAGAAGCTCACAAAAAAGATATTAAAGTTTTTGCATGGTTTGAGTTCGGATTTTCAAGTTCTTTCAAGGCAGATGGCGGTCATCTCCTGAAGAAAAAGCCGGAATGGATGTCAAAGGATGTAAACGGAAAGCTCACCACCAAAAACGGTTTTGAATGGATGAATGCATTTCACCCCGATGTACAGAATTTCATGATTGCACTCTTCAAAGAGGTGGTCACAAATTACAAAGTGGATGGCGTTCAGGGTGATGACAGGCTCCCCGCACTCCCTTCAGAAGGGGGTTATGATGATTTTACTGTTAATATGTATAAAGCAGAGCATAACGGCGCAGCTCCTCCTGCTGATTCTAAAGACAGTGCGTGGGTGCAGTGGCGTGCTGATAAGCTGACTGATTTTCTCGGCAGGCTGCATAAGGAGGTGAAAGCCATAAGAAAAGATATAATCGTATCAATGTCGCCGAGCATTTATCCCTGGAGCAAGGAAGAATATCTGCAGGACTGGCCAAAATGGATTGAGAAGGGATACGTTGATTTAATGGTTCCTCAGTTCTACAGATATAACATTGCCGACTATGAAAAGGCGATTCATGAGGCAGTGAACAATTACGTTCCGGCCGGCTTTAAAAACAGGTTTTACCCCGGCGTTTTACTTAAAGTAGGTAAATATCATCCTGAAGAAGAACTTCTCCTCGATATGATAAAAGTGAACCGTGAGCACGGTCTTGAAGGTGAAGTGTATTTCTTCTATGAAGGAATGAAAAAGTATGGTGACTTGTTCAGCAAAAAAATATATAATGACAAAGCAGTATTTCCAAATTTGACCAGATAGTATATGAAGAGATTAACCGCATTATTTTTAGCTTTATTTATGATCACTGCCTCAGCGCAGTATAAAAACGAAATGAGGGCCGTATGGCTCACCAATGTTGACAGCAATGTCCTTTTCTCGGATACAGAAATAGCAAAAGCCATGGATTTCCTTGCATCTGTGGGTGTTAACGTTGTATTCCCGGTTGTATGGAACAAGGGATACACGCTTTACCCTTCACAGGTTATGCAGAACACTTTCGGGGTGAGTATTATACCCCAGTTTGCCGGCAGGGATCCGCTTGAAAAAGTGATTCTTGAAGGGCACAGGGTCGGCATTGAAGTGATACCGTGGTTTGAATTCGGATTTTCCTCATCTTACTCGCTGAACGGCGGACATATTGTTGCTGCAAAACCGCATTGGGCAGGAAAAGATAATCAGGGAAATCTGCTCGTTAAGAACGGATTCGACTGGCTTTCAGGCATTAACCCTGAGGTGCAGGATTTCATGATCTCTCTTATAACCGAGGTGATGGATAAATATGATGTTGACGGAGTTCAGGGAGATGACCGTTTGCCTGCAATGCCCATTGAAGGCGGATATGACAGCGTAACGGTTTCAATATATAAAGCTGAAAACAGCGGTTCAAATCCTCCGCAGAATCCCTATGACCTGAACTGGAAAAAATGGAGAGCAGGCAAGCTCAACAGCTTTCTCGCTAGGCTGAGAGATACAGTAAAAGTAAGAGGTGATCAGATGATATTATCAGTTGCCCCAAGCGTTTACCCCTGGGGATACGATAACTATCTGCAGGATTCAAAGTCATGGATTGATTCATCCCTTCTCGATAATTTTATTCCTCAGCTTTACAGGCAGGATATCGTTTCGTACAGATATGAACTTGGACTTTCTCTTAACTATGTGCCGCAGGAGAAGAGGAATATCTTCTTTGCGGGTGTTCTCGCCAAAGCGGGTTCATACGTTATGACACCATCGCTGCTTTCTCAGTCGGTAAGGGAAAACAGATTCAGAGGAGTGGCGGGAGAGAGCTACTTCTTCTATGAAGCGTTTAAGGCAAACAGCGTGCTCGCCGATACTCTTAAAGCACTTTACTCAGACCCCGCAGTGCCGCCCTTCAGAAACGGCAAGATATGGAGACCCAAAGCTGAACTCATTAATGAAGACAGCACCGGATATGCCTCGTTTTCAGGTAACTGGGTGAGATCAAATGTTCAGGGGTATCAGACCGGAATCTACTGGACAAATGATACGGCAGATGCTGAATTTTATTACAATTTTGATGTTAAGTGGGAAGCGAATTATGATGTCTATGCATATATGGTCCCTAATTTCATCTTTACCGATTTTGCCCGTTACACTCTCTATGGTGCCTCCGATTCAAGCACCACTGTTGTAAGCCAGAGAAACAGTGCTAACAGCAGATGGGTTAAAATCGGCACAGTTTATCTGACCCCCGGCAACAAAAGGGTCATTAAAATTGATAACAAAGACGTTGAGCAGGGTAAATATCTGCTTGCAGATGCCGTGATGCTGATGCTTAACAGAAAGCTCTCACCCGATGTTGTAATAACTGACATCCGGAATGAGGAAACAGAATCGGGTCAGCCTGTTTCTTACCGGCTTATGCAGAATTACCCGAATCCCTTTAATCCTGAGACCACAATCAGGTTCAGCCTGAAAAACTCAGGGTCTGCAACACTTAAAATATATGATCTGCTTGGCAGGGAAGTGAGAACCCTTATTAACGGTGAGCTGCAGTCAGGCAGTTATTCAATTAATTTTGATTCGAAAAATGATTTTGGTGGTTTATTATCCAGCGGTGTGTATTTTTATACATTAAAAACCGGTGATTTTTCATCAACTAAAAAAATGGTGTTGCTCAGGTAATACCGTGATTTAATATGAATATACTGCTGAAGAGATTTATCAGTTCGATTTATCTCCTGATTGCAATTATTTTTATCGGGACGGCAGGATTTTATGCTCTTGCCGACCATTCCAAAAATCAGACCATCCTTGATGCCCTGTTTATGACTGTTATAACTATAACCACTATAGGTTATGGTGAGGTAATTACTTTCAGAAACCTTGAGATTGGCAGATTATACACACTTCTGATAGCCGTTGCGGGGATAGGGGCTTTCACTTATATCATCTCAAATTTCACAGCCTTCATAATAGGGGGCGAACTTATCAAGAAACTCAAAACAAGAAAAATGGAAAAAGAAATATCTGCCCTCTCAGATCATTATA
>JABWCA010000428.1 GCA_013359345.1 Ignavibacteriaceae bacterium | reverse complement strand
GAAGTTGATGAACCGCCGTAAGGGCTGTTCCAGTAGTTTTCGGGGCCAAAGTTTCTGTTCAGATCAACGCCGTAAGATCCGCCGTTATTTTTCCTGTTTTTCCTCCACATTCCGCCGCCGTTAGGATTGGTTGATCTGTTATATTCATAACCATCAGGATTTACGACCGGAATGAAATAGACCTGCCTGTTATTAACAAGATATGTTGCCTGCGGATTTGTGCCATAATTTTCAAGAAGCCAGTACATATAGTACATTACAGTCATCATTCCGCCGGGTTCACGCGCATGGGTAAGAGCGGTGTAAAGTACTCCGGGTTCATTTTCATTAATATCCGGGTTATCTGAGATTTTAACGGCATACATCGGTCTGTTTTCAAGAGTTGTGCCAATCTGAATTTTGGATGTGATGATGTTCGGAAAGAGAATCTTCATTGAGTCAAGCTTCTGATACACTTCTGAGAGAGTGAGATATCCTCCCATACTCCCGAATGTTAGTCCCTCAACCCCGAAGTTCATTTTGCTATCGGCAATAATGTTCTGCTTCTCAGCTTCGGTCAGAGAAGCTCTTGAATTATAGTGTGCATACCAGTCGTCAATCAGAACTTCGTATCTGAAGTTAAGCATTTTCAGCCGGTCAAATTCCTGATCGCTGAGAAACTGTATTACTGAATTATCTTTTGTTTTTTCAAAGTGATCCACGGCAATTCCTGCTGCGTACAGATCTTTAATTTGTGAAAAATCTTCAACGTAGATTTTAACCTGTTTGTAATTTTGCGGGAAAAGAGAGAACTGGAATATTAAAAGGAGGAGAAAAAATAAACGCCTCATTGGCAAGCCTCGTGTGAAAAAAATATTTTTATGAATCTTATAAAATAGTGATTTATATTAAATAATATCAGAATGCGGGCGAATAAAGAAGTATCAGAAAAAATAAATAAGCGGGGGAACGGTGTAACAGGTCAGTTCCTTTTATCCGGATGTGATGAATTGTCTTGTCCTGATATATATTGACACTATGAATTTCCAAAAAAAGGAAAGGCATAGAAAAAATGAGAGCAGAACGCAGCCGGATATACCGCTATTGCGAAGCATTCAAGAAACAAGTTATGGATGAGATCGAGAGTAGGAAGCAGCACAAATGTACCGACATCCCGGGAAACCGGGAGGCGTTACAGGCATTGTGGCGTTTTTCATTTTATATAAGTTTTGTCCTGATTATAAGAGTGTTTTCAGCAAGACAATCACCAGCCAGAAGGCTGGCGGTACTAATCATCTCCCAAAACCAAAGAATCTCCCGTAAGCACCATCTGTAATAAAAGCAGAAATGCCGATCCTCTCTTGCCGTTGGTTTTAACCGACGGGAAAAGGTAGTAGTTCAAATGTACCGACAGTCCCGAAAAAATCGGGAGGCGTTACAGTCATGCAGGTGTAGTTCTTTATATATCAGTTTTGTGTTAG
The DNA here is from genome assembly GCA_013359345.1 of Ignavibacteriaceae bacterium. Lineage (GTDB taxonomy): Bacteria > Bacteroidota > Ignavibacteria > Ignavibacteriales > Ignavibacteriaceae > JABWCA01. Next base: position 360 of record JABWCA010000428.1, on the reverse strand, counting down.
TTGTGAGAGTATTTTCAGCATGACAATCACCAGCCAGAAGGCTGGCGGTACTAATCATCTCCCAAAACCAAAGAATCTCATGTAAGCATTAACTTAAAATAAAAGCACAACTGCCGATCCTCTCTTGCCGTTGGTTTTAACCGACGGAATAAGGCAGCAGCACAAATGTACCGACATCCCGGGAAACCGAGAGGCGTTACAGTCATGCAGGTGTGATTCTTTCTATATCAGATTTGTGTTAGTTGTGAGGGTATTTTCCTGAGTTTGACACCTCAAAGCTGTAAGTGATTGTAAAGAATCAACTTAATTTTTTAAAAGGTGCGTATTATACACTACATTTCTTATTCAGAAAAGAATTTG
>JABWCA010000427.1 GCA_013359345.1 Ignavibacteriaceae bacterium | reverse complement strand
TCTGAATATTCATTAAAGGAGATCAAATGGGCATTCAAGGCCGGAGATACATTAAAAATCTTGGTTATCTGTACATTGCTTTTGCACACTTAAGTGATGTTGATTTATCAGAGGATGAAATCGCCCGGGTAAAGGAAATCCTGAGAGAAAGAGACGGAGATCTTGATCCGGCATCTGCACAGTTGCTTATAGATGAGATTCTTGAGTGGTATGATAAAACTTCATATCAGCGCCATACCGTTCTTAATGAGATAATTAAAGCCCTCCATACCGATGTGGATGAAGCCGAAAAGAAAAAAATCATTCATGAACTGAGAGAAATAGCAAAAGCAGATGAACATTATCTTCCTGAGGAGGCTAATTTTATCAATGTGCTCTCAACTGCTTTCGGCCTTGATCAGTCTGATTCCTGATCCCTGCCCGGTTATTAACTTCCCTGCTGAATGCCGTTGTGGTATACAATGAAAAAAGCCCTTGAGCCGGCTGACCCTGATTCAGCAGGTTTTAAGAAACTTGCTTTATATATTGGGAGTCTGGTAAATTTTACGCCTGATGAATTCAGCGGCTATGCTGAATACTTCGGGCATGAAACCATAAAGCGGAACAGACACTTTATCAACGAAGGGGATGTCTGTGAAAAGTTATCTTTCATAATTTCCGGTATGTTCCGGTTTTATGAAATATCAGATGGTGAAGAGATAACCACAGACTTCTCTTTCGAAAATTCTTTTATCACATCATATATAAGTCTCATAACTTCTGAGCCTTCCCAGCTCTTTATTCAGGCAATGGAAGATTCAGAACTGCTGACACTGCACATTTCTGATCTGCGCCGACTTTATGACATTGATCAGCGCTTTGAACGGACAGGCAGACTAATAGCAGAGCAGGTTTTTATTGACAACAGCCGCAGGCTCACGTCAGTATTAAAAGATCCGGCGGAGCTCCGTTATAAAAATCTCCTTTCAAGATCACCGCACCTTGTACAGATGATTCCTCTTCGTTATATCGCCTCATATCTCGGCATTGCCCCTGAGACCCTGAGCAGAATAAGAAAACGTATCTGAATTTCTTGACTTAAGTCAACGATTCTGCGGTTCCGGGCTGACTAACTTACATCAGAAATTAATTCAATTTTTGAGGAAGTTATGAAAACCAGCTACACACGACGCGATTTTATGAAAACCGGAGCAGTTATTGGTGCCGGTGCCATTCTTTTCCCGGCAATAATGGCCGGGGAGAGTTATCTGAAAGATGATAATTCAGTCCCGGTAAAAAATAACAGTGCAAAGGTGGTGCCGCCTCATATACGCTCAATACTTGAATATGCGGTTATGGCTCCTTCGGGACATAATACGCAGCCATGGAAAATTGCATTCGCAAATAACAGCATAACAATATATCCTGATTTCAGCAGAAGACTGCCCGTTGTTGATCCCGATGACCGTGAACTCCTCATTAGTCTGGGCTGCATTGCTGAAACAATCCTTATAACTGCCCGGGCGATGGGATACCAGACCGGGATATCGTTAAACGAAGAGGAACCTTCAATCAGAATTGATCTGATCCCGGGTTCTGAAAAGGACTACAGGTTTCTCAGTTATATAAAATCAAGACAGTGCACACGAAACATGTATGACGGCAAAAGTATTTCCGAAGATCATATCAGGTTATTATCTGAATCTGAAAAAGATCTTTCAGCCGGGATTCATTTGTTGAGTGGTGAAGGAAAATCTGATGAAATAGTCAGCGCAACAGCAAAAGCTGCGAGGATCCAGTATGAAAATCCCGCCTTTATGGATGAACTTAAATTCTGGATCAGATTTAACCG
>JABWCA010000136.1 GCA_013359345.1 Ignavibacteriaceae bacterium | reverse complement strand
TGAAAAAAATTTGAAGATGAATGATGAAATTCATGCAAAAGATTTTATAAACAGTCCGGGAGAACTTGTAAGGATAAAGCGTAATGAGAGAGTCGATATATTAAAGAAGTGTATTCATTTTCTTTCTGGTCAGTAGTATATAAGTGCCTTTTCAATTGTAGTTGTTAAAACCAATAAATCTGAAGATGTATTTGAACTTACATGGGAGACGATGATTAATCGATTTGAAAACACTTTAAAGAATAAAAACTTTCCTTCACCATTCAGGCATGAAGAAAAAGGTTTGATTTTGTCAGATAATACTGATGGTGAGAAACTCATCAAATTACTTAGAAGAATGAGACGTTTTAATCCTGTTCCTAACAGGGCAGACCTCTACGATGGTGGTTTTCGGGATTTGAAAGTAGAGTATATAATTGAAGACCCTGTGTTCAGAGACTCTGCCAGATCCTACATACATCAAATGACAGATGTGGTTGCTTATTTTTGCAGACAGAAATTCGAACCAAATGCTTATCTTAAAAAGAAAGGTGCTGTAAACTATTACGACAATCTCGGGAATATCCTGAATACGAAAGTCAGCAGATCAGGAGATGGAATAGTCAGGAGATAAAAAAAGGCAGCTTATGCTGCCCGGAGGCATCCTACAGAAGGTCAAGCCGACTTTCGGATGCAATTCAAATATATATAATTACGGATAATAAGTCAAGAGTAATAATCACTTTATACTTATTTTCTCTTAGCAGAACGATTATTAATTAAAAATATTCAACTTTTAAGGCCTGTAATGATCCCCACCCCTGAATTCTGGATAAAAAAACTTGATCTCGTTCCTCACCCTGAGGGAGGATACTACAGAGAAGTTTACCGTTCACCGTTTCTTACTGAGATTAAAACACCCGATGTCAGATATGAGGATAATCGTAATCCCGGCACATCAATATACTATCTGCTTGAAAAAGATAACTTTTCAGGGTTCCACCGACTTAAATCAGATGAGATCTGGCATTTTTACACAGGCTCAGATATCATAATACATCAGATTGAGCCTTCAGGTAATTACACGAAAATCCTTCTTGGAACTTCTGATCCTGAAGTATGCCATCTCCAGCATATCATTCCTGCGGGAATATGGTTTTCGGCAGAGCTCGCTGATAAATCAGGTTACGGACTTGCCGGCTGCACAGTTTTCCCGGGTTTCGATTTCCGTGATTTTGAACTTGGTTCAGAGAAGGAATTGTATGAACAGTTCGGGCTTGAAGTTATCATGGGGAGATGCAGACTGCCATAAACCCGCCGCATCAATTATTGATGCCTCTATGATTGTTAAATTAAATGCACGCCGGAAGATTACCGGAACAAATTTTTAACGAGATATTTCAGTTTCCGGAATGCAACCACCCCTTTATTCTCACCAAAATTCAGGAAGAAGTTTTTTACCGCATTAAATGCACTGGCTGAGGCTTCAACAGGAATGCCCCCCACATTAATTCTCTCTTGTGTTACGGGCGAGTACAACTGATCAGTCTCTTTAGTATTCTCACCTGAGCCGTCTGCCCCTATATTGGTGATCAGAGTTGTGCCGGGGTAGAGAGTCAGCTTGTTATTAAGAAAAGCCGATGCATGCCATCTGATTGCCCATGAGTTATTTTTCCCGGCAATCTGCCGTTTAAGCATTCTGACATTATTGGCTGCACCAAGATAGTCAAATTCGTGTGTCAGATTTTCAGACTGAAGTCTGTTCAGCAGTTTTTCACCGTCTTTTTCAAACAGGTCCCAGCCCCGCTTCCACGTTGCCCAGCCCCAGCAGTCTGCACCGCGCATGAAAAAAGTTTCCGGCAGTTTTTCCTTTACCGGATAAATGTATCCGTGTATGCTGATTACCCTCTCTTCAGTTTCATATAACTCAAGGGCATCATTCATGTACCGCAGGAACCAGGGAGAAGTTATGTGGTCATCCTCCAGGACTATTATTCTGCCGTATTCATTAACGATTCTTGTTACCCCGTCAATGATTGAGGCAGCAAGACCGTAATTTTTTTCGCGTGCAATGAGATCAACTGATCTGAATCCTTTAATGTTGAGCGCGGCAGCTCTGATCTCTCTCACCTTATCTTCATCAGCAGGTTTTTTGGCCCCGTCAGAAATTACAATAAGATCGGTCTCCGGGGCAAGATTATTTGCGGCCAGCGCTTCAACTATCTGAAGGAAGTGGGTAGGTCGGTTATATACGAAGATTACAACCGGTGCTGTGTTCATTTGCTTTTGTAAAAATCAATTATCAATGAAGAATAGACGTTATGGTCACCCGATTTGTTTTTGGCAGATCTCCGCACATAACCTTTATCATCATCTTCATATACAGTATGGAACACACCATGCTCATCCCAGTACTCTATAAGTTCTGCTTTAAAATCTGCTTTTTCGAATACTGCTGAGAGGTTTTTATAATTAAACAACTGCTTGTGGTCATGTGCGCCTTTTCCGCTCCCAAATGGTTTAACCTTGTCGATGTAATCAGGGTTTGTATGAAACCCGTCGGGCACCGCAATTCTGACACAAATATCTTCAGCGCCAAACTCTGCTGCACATTCCGCAAATTTTTTCACCTGGTCATCATCAAGATGCTCAAGCACATGTTCGCACAATATTTTATTTATCTTACGCCCGCCGAGGAGTTTAAGGTACTGATTCCGGTCAGTCATATCAAGTGTGGCAAGATCAGTCCAGAACCAGCCCGGGTAAAAAGTATCGCCCGCGCCTATATTCAGCCTGATTTTCTTATTCTCTCTCAGATACTTTTTCCACTTCACCGATGAAACCACCCTGTAAAGAGGAAAAAACAGAGGATATATCTTTTGCCTGATTCTGGAAAAAGTATTCATATCCCGAGGCAGTTTTCAGGTTTATAAAAAACGGTTGTGCACTTGTTATAACGCTGACCCGGAGCCATTCCCCAGAAATCGATCTTCTTATAGCCTGCCCTGAGCACATATTCTGTTCCGGGTGTGTATTCCTCCCTTTCAGAGTCATCAAGCACCAGAATCCCGTTTTCTTTCAGATACGGGAGCGCCTTCATCATGCATTCAACCCGTCTTATTGCATCAACCACAATGATGTCAAATTTTTCGTTTCTGCCGGATATTGCGTTCTCATAGTCATTTTCATCGGCAAAAAAGATCTCTGCGTTTTCCGGCAGATTCTTTTTCATCATACCGAACCAGGTTTTGTCATGCTCGCAGGTAACAAGATTTTTAACTTTTCGCGCATAATATGCCGTTGAGGCGCCGGAGCCGTACTCAAAGACAGTCATATCATTTTTGAGCCGGTCTGCAATAAAGGCTGTATATGAATAAGTTGTCCATGGTATCGGTCTCCCCTCCTTATCCACGGGAGCCATTTTCAGGAATGAACGTTCCCAGCCCGTCTCCTTGAAATATCCGCCGTAACCAAATGAAAGGTAAGCCGAAAGGAGTGAGGGTTTTGAAGCGAGATAAGCCAGTGTTTTTATTTGTTCTTTAAGAGTGAGCGCCATTTTTCAAAAACCATTTTAAATAAGTTTATCAGAAATATCGATTTCAGCATCATCACTGCCTGCCATGCAGCTTTCCTTGAAAACACGAGTCCGAAAGTTGCTGCAGTGTATGAAAGAAGCGTTGCCATGGCCGAGCCGTTAATTCCCCAGACCGGTATCATAAGCCAGTTCAGGACAACATTCAGCACCATCCCGATGGCTGTTCTCAGGAAAGAGATGCGGGTCAGATTCTCGGTTATAAGATACTGACTGGATGCCACCCCGAGAAAAGTGCCTATCCCCGCCCAGATGTAAATAGTAAGCACATCAGCAGAAGCGAGATAGTTTTCACCAAGCAGAATGAGAGTGATCTGTTTTGAAAATATTGTCACAAAAACCGCGATTCCGAACGATGACCATGCCATCAGGTCATAGAGCTTTTGAAGACGCGAAATGTAAAGCTCTTCAGACATCTTTTTTGCGTTCACTATTGCCGGGAAAAGTGAATTTGTTACCGCAAGCGGCACAAAGTACCATGCCTCAGAGAGCCTTACCGCTGCGGCATAATACCCTGATTCCACATTGCCGAGCATATTTTTTATCATTATCTGCCCGATTTTCATATAGATGGTTATCATCACCCCTGAAAGCAGAAGCGGCCAGCCATCCCTGAGGAGCATTACGGCAACAGATTTATCAAAATTCCATTTTTTTAGTGTCAACCCCTGAGAGCGGTAAGCCGTGTAGAAACCGCCGCCAAGTATCACTGCCTCAACAAGCACAACAATCGCAAATATTTCCACTTTCAGCTCAAGAACAATGAAGAGTATCCGAAGGGCAGAGCCAAGCATAAGTGTCGTGAACTGAACCATAACGGAGTATTTTGACTGAACCACCGACTGGAAATAATAATCAACCACGTTAAGTGTCTGGAACAGTGTGCCGACGCTTATTATTGCAACCATCGTGATTACAAGCGGATCTTCCCTGTTTGCAAAAAGGCCGGCAATTGTAAGAACAATTGAAACCACCGCGCCTATTATCCTCATGGTGAATGCAGTGCCCAGAAGAGTGTCTTTTCTTGACTGATCTTTTACCAGTTCGCGGATAACTATTGAATCAATGCCAAGGATTGCTATAACCGAGAAGAGCCCCGAGAAGCTTATTGCATAGGCAAGTATACCAAAATCGGAAGGGCCAAGGTAACGGACAAGATATATACCGGTAAGAAAGGTTACCAGAAGCCTGGTAACCCTCTCAAATAATAACCAGCCTGTGTTTTTCAGATACTTTTTGAAAGCATCAGAGCTAAAATTTATTTTAGTTGATGAATTAGCTCCGTTCGGCCCGCTCATTGTTCGCTGCTCTGTGCCTTCTTCTTTTTTCTGTATTCAAAGAGAATGCTGAGTATAAGCCCGAGCACGGTTACTGAACTCAGGGTGAATGCAGTATATACCGAGATCGTAAAACTTGTTGGAGCAAATTCAAACATCACTTTATGACTCCCTTTCGGCACAATAATACCCATAAAGTTATGGTTCGTCTTGTATATATCCACAGGGTTTCCGTCAACATAGGCCTTCCAGCCCTTTGAGTGATAGCTGTTGCTCAGAAAGAGGAAATTGTTTCCTGAAGTTTTGACATCAGCCTCTATACGCTCATCAAGATATTTTGTGATTTTCAGGCTCACTGTTGAATCGGGCACATCGGCATTAAGTTTAACATCATGCGTGAAAGCCACAGAGTCGGGTCTGAACTTGTTATCCTTCACCATATTCAGAACTTCCAGCGGATCCTTCTGCTCAACTTTCTGAACGAAGAAAAGCCTTGGGAGAGCCAGTTCATTTTCGTAAACCGCCGTTTTTTCACCGGTGTAAACCAGTTTGAGTCCGGGTATCTGATAGTTGGGTGCATCAAAAATCAGATATTTGACGTTACCCATATTCCAGAAAGTCGGGTTGGCAGGATTCCCGAGAACATCCATGTAATCCTGGTAGCCTCTTGGTTTTATAGCCGAATATCCGTACAGATCTTCAAGAAGGAAGTAGGCGTTAAAATTTGAATTGTAAGAGAATGACCCCGGGGACTGATCCTGTTTAAGGTTCAGAATTCTGAAGGGTTCCTTGTCATTTTGTGATTTTATAAACTTTACATAATCAGGCTCGGTGAAAAGTGCTCCCGGCTGAGGCGCATCAACGTATTCATGTCCGCGCGAACTGATCCTCCACAAATCAGCAGTGGAGGCAAATACTGCGAGAATAATGAAGATGCTCAGGCTCATTTTGTTTTTCAGATATGCATAAGCTGCACCAAAGGTGAGCGCAAGGAAGAAAAATCCGAAGAAGACATCTCCCGCAAACATATCGGAGGCCATTTCGGTGATATTAATATTATACTGCTGATACTGTGCAATAAGCTGGGTTCCTTTTTCGTTACCTGACATCCATCCCGTAAACCATGATGCCACGCTTGAACTCAGCAGTATTGAAAGAACGAAAAGACCTGCAAAAGTGAAGAAACCGTATTTGACCAGATTTTCTGCAAGAGGATCGCTTTCCTCTTTGAGTTTATATATCTTATAGAGCCCCAGACCTGCCAGAACAGGGAAAATCATCTGAACCAGCACCAGGCTCATTGATGGTACTCTGAACTTGTCAAAGTATGGGAAATAATAGAACATCGGATCAAACAGGATCGGCAGATTCCTTCCGAATGAGATCAGAAGGGCTATTCCCGCAAGAATTGTGAAAAACCTTATGTAAGTATGCTTCCACATCGTAATGATTGCAAACAGCCCGAGCAGAAAGACGACGACACCCATATACATTGCCACATCAACAAATCTCATCTGGCCAAAATATGTATTGAGTTTGTATTCCTGTCCGTTTATGTTATGCGGTGCATTTCCGAATCCGTAAAGGGAAGGGAAAATAAATGTCATCACTTCGCCCGGTGAGAAAGACCAGTCGGTGTGATAAGCATAGTAATCAGACTCAGATTTTGGGGTTTTACCCTGTTCAAGTTCAACAATCCCCTTTGTGCCGCGGGTTGAGTGAGGAGTGTATTCGTAAATCTGTGTAAGGTTATCGCTCTGAATTGCAATTGCCACAAGTGCTGCAAAAATTGTGAGTCCGGCAGACTTAAGGAGGTTATTTCTGAGTTCAGTATTCTTTTTAACCAGAGAATGCAGAAAGTAGTAAATGAAGTATACTGCTACCGCTAACCCCGTGTAAAAGATTATCTGAACGTGGAAACCCTGTATCAGGAGCTGCCAGGTTATGATCAGAATAAAAAAGTCAGTAAGCCTCAGTTTTTCCTGCGCCCTGAACAACAGCAGAAACAAAAGGGGAAACATGCAAAGCGAAGTCAGCTTGGTGACATGACCTATATATAAAAAGACAATAATGCCCGTACTGAGAGCCGTGGCAAAAGCGGTGAACAGACTTATAAGAGTGTTTTTTGTGAAATGGCGCATGAAGAAAAATGCCGTCATCGCCATAACTATCAGATAAAAAGTCCATTTGACATAAGGATTACCGAAAAGTGCAGTGAAGATATCCCTGAACTCCGAGAAAATCACATAAATCACGTTAAACCACGTGTACCCCGTGCTTAGTGCGTATGCCGGCATACCCATGAATATGTAAGGGTTCCAGAGAGTGAAGCTGTCCCTTGCCTTGTTTACGTATGGCTGCATGCTTTCTGAAGCAAGTATATCACCTGACTGAAAGGTTTTGCCGCCAAAAAACAGCGGGCTGAGGAACACCAGATAAAGAAGCACCACAAGACCCATAACCAGGGGGATGTGATATTTCTGAGGAATTATCTTATCAAAATCAAATCCTGCCAAAAATCCGGATTCAGAACTCTTTGAAGGTCTGACCGGGTTTTTTACGGTCTTTTTTGCCATTTTCTCTCCACAATTAGGGGTCTGTTATTTCTTTTGAGCAATAAAGTTGATACCGCTTCCCACACTGTTTTCACTGCCGAAATCCATCTGCATCATAATGAGTGTGAAAGGAAGGGTTAACAGGTAATAAAAAGGTAGTATCAGAAAGAATATTTTTGATAAATTCAGCATCATCATCGGGTATTTTATACCCAGGCGCCATGCCTTATCGCCCCAGAAGCCGTAGGTGTAACGTGATCTGTACACTTTCAGCCCCAGCGGCTCACATTTATCTCTGAGATCTTCAAATGAATATCCGTCGCGGGCATGTTCACCTATAAAGCTTTCCTCATGGTCATCATGCACATCGCTTCCGCCATAGATTGAAGGGGTGTTGATTACGAGAAATCCGCCGGGCTTTAGTGCCCTGTGATAATTACCGAGCACTTCAACATCCTCATGAATATGCTCCATCACGTCAACGCAGACTATAAGGTCAAATCTGTTTTCGTGAGAAATGTTTCTCAGGTCTTCCACATGAAAGGAGACATTATTAATTTTCTGAGAGGTGAAATACTCACGGCAGTCATTAATCCAGTCTTCCTTGATATCTGATGCATAAATTGTACAAGGAGCCAGTTTTTGGGACATGAAATAGGTGTACTGCCCGTAACCGCAGCCGGCATCATATATATCGATTTTTTTGCTGCCGAGCTCTTTTCTGAGATTTTTGATTTCCCGTCTCACATACCATGATCTGAGAAACATAAGATCGAGGGTCTTGTAAAACAAAACCCTCGTAAACGGAACTGCCTTTATGACCGCCGCAAAAACGTTCTTAATGGGATCATAGTGCATTTGTTAAGAACCCTGAATATTTGTGTCTTTTATATTGTATTCTTTATCGGTCTGGAAATTGTGAACCATAAGCTCCCCGAGCAGACCCGTGGTGAAGAACTGCACGCCCACAATCATCAGGAGCATGCCGAAAAACAGGAGGGGTCTGTTGCTGAGGGGGATTCCGTGAATCCACAGCCAGGTGAGGTAACCATTCACAAGAAGACCTATAAAGAATGAAAGAGCACCCAGAAATCCGAAGAGATGCATCGGTCGTTTGATATATCTTGTAATAAACATTACAGTAAGCAGATCAACAAAGCCCTTGAAAAACCTTGATGCTCCGAACTTTGTGACTCCGTATCGCCTGGGGTGATGTTTAACCGGCAGCTCTGTCACTGAGTAACCTCTCCAGTGGGCAAGGATCGGTATGTATCTGTGCATCTCGCCGTAAATCCGGAGATCATCAGTTACATAGCGCTTGTATGCTTTCAGTCCGCAGTTAAAGTCGTGCAGCTTAATTCCTGACATCAGGCTTGTAACACCGTTGAATATTCTGGATGTGTACTTTTTGATAAAAGGATCAAATCTCTTTTTCTTCCAGCCCGATACCAGATCATATCCCTCTTCAAGTTTTTTAAGGAGTGCGGGGATTTCTTTGGGATCATCCTGAAGATCTGCATCCATTGTGATTACGGCATCCCCCTTCACATTATGGAAACCTATATTCAGAGCGGCAGATTTACCGTAATTTTTCTGAAAGCTGATGTATCTGAAACGGTTATCGGTGCGGCAGATATCCTTAATCAGCCTGAGTGATTTATCGGTTGAGCCGTCATCAACAAAAATGACCTCTGCGTTAAGATTCTGTTCTCTTAGAACATTCTTAATTTCCATTGTGAGAGGCGGAATGGCATCTTCCTCATTATAAAGGGGAATTACAATGGATATTTTTCTGAAAGAGGTTCTGAATCTCTGTGGCGGCTGAAACTGAGGTTCTTTTTTCTCCTGAGTTCTTTCCTGCGGCTGATTCTTATAACCCTGCTGCTGATTCGGACTTTTACGGAGATCTTTTACTCTCTTGTTCCTGTTGTCGCGGCTCTCACGGTTATCACGGCTCTCACGGTTATCACGTTTTTCATGCCTGCTGCCATAATTCTGACCCTGCCCCTGACTCTGATTCTGCCCCTGGTTCTGATTCTGATTCCTTTCGGAGGGCTGAACTTTTTCCTGAGCCGGTGTTCTCTCCTGGCTCCTGGTGTTTTCCTGAGTCGGTGCTTTTTCCTGAACAGGTGCCGGCGTTTCCTGCGAAACCGTCCGGGCAGTTTCCTGCTGTGAAACCGGGGGCTGCTCTTTCTGGAAATTCTGCGGAGTTCTCATAACCGGCGGCGGGGGAGGAGGCGGAATTACAGCCGCTCTCTGAACCTCCGGCACTTCTGCCGGCTGCTTGGGCTGATTGCCCTGCATACTTTTAAGAAGCTGCTCTTTTTTAGAGATAATTTCAACCGGTTTAGGTTCCTGTGGTCTGATGACTATCGGGGGAGCGGGCTTTTCAGGAAGAACTTCATCATCTTCCCTGCCGGTATAATGCTCATCTTTTTCAGCCGGTGCGTCTCCTTTATCAGGACTTCCGGGTTTATCGCGGTCATCAAAATATTTATCCAGACCTTCAATAATCACCTTATGAGGATCGTATCCTGAAGGCTGCCTGGTTGATCTGCCTCCTGAACGGTTTGAATTATCTGATGCAGAATCACTTTCTGCAGCTTCACCCGCACTGTTTTCTTCTGAAGATGAATTTACCGCAGAACCTGCTTTTGTATCCGTATCCGGATTTTCTTCTTCAGTTCCGGGCTTCAGTTGTTCGTTATCATCTGATTTCCCCTGACCTTTTTTTCTGTAATTTTGTCTTCTGTTATTCTGATGATACTTTCTTTTGCCTGAATCCCTGCCTCTGCCGGCCTCCTTTTCCCCATCATCCCCTGAATCAGAATTTCCGTTCTCCGTGCTGCTTTCAGCCTGCACTGCTCCTGAGTTTTCCGGTCTGTTCAATTCTTTATCGGCCTTCTGCCCCGCGGGTTTTTTCAGTTCTTCGTTTTGTGTATCTTGATTGTTTTTCTCTGATTCCACTTGCGTGACCTTCAATTATTTCGCATCTGAGATATTGTTACACTTTATGCAATATTACAATAACTTTTATTTAACCTTGTAATTTACGAAATAAAAAGCATTACCGGAAAACCATTTTCTTTTCTGTCCCTTTATAAAACACCCTGATACTGCATTTATTTGTAAAGAAAAGAAGAAAAACAGGGCCGAACGCAACAGAGCTCCTGATCATATCAGCTCCTTTAATCCCG
>JABWCA010000135.1 GCA_013359345.1 Ignavibacteriaceae bacterium | reverse complement strand
CTGTCTTCCTGCATCCTGAGACCTGTCTTCCTGCATCCTGAGACCTGTCTTCCTGCATCCTGAGACCTGTCTTCCTGCATCCTGAGACCTGTCTTCCTGTATCCTTTTTTCTTAAAGTCCTCACTGGCGAAAAGCGTTTCTGCAGTGTGGCATGGATGCAGTGCAAAATATTTTTACCAATCATCCAATCTCCGCCGGGGTGGACAATCTCCGCCGGGGTGGACAATCTCCGCCGGGGTGGACAATCTCCGCCGGGGCGGACAGTCATACCTCATACCTCATACCTCATAACTCATGCTTTCATTAAATCCCACCCGTATTCATCACCGGTAAATGACCCGGATGTGAAATAAATTTAGGTTCATCTTCTGAATCATGCTTCAGAAATACCGGGTAATTTCTTAAGTTTGATCTGCGAAATTATTTTATTTGGAAAGGTATGCAGAATAAATTACAGGGCAGATTACTATCCCTTGATGTGTTCAGGGGAATAACCATTGCAGCCATGCTTCTGGTGAATAACCCGGGAACATGGTCTGAGATCTACCCGCCGCTAAGGCATGCAGCATGGCACGGCTGCACCCCGACCGACTGGATTTTCCCGTTCTTCCTTTTTATTGTAGGCGTTGCAATTACTCTGTCCCTTACCAGGAAAAAAGAAGCCGGCACTGATATTAATAAACTGATACTCACAATCACCAAACGCGGACTTATAATTTTCGGTCTCGGTCTGCTGATGGCACTGATCCCTAAGTTTGATTTTACAACCGTCAGAATTCCGGGGGTGCTGCAGAGAATAGGGATAGTGTATATCATAGCATCAGTCATTTTCCTGAAGACATCCCTTAAGACACAGATGTATATAACCGGAGGAATCCTGATATTCTACTGGATAATCATGACCCTGATTCCTGTTCCCGGAGTTGGTTACGCCAATCTTGAACCGACGACAAACTTTGCCGCGTACATTGATAATATCATCCTGAAAGGGCACATGTGGTCGGCAACGAAAGTCTGGGACCCCGAAGGGCTGGTATCAACCATACCCGCAGTCGGAACTGCGATGCTGGGAATTTTCCTGGGTCACTGGATGAGAACAAATCATGAACCGGTGGTAAAGACGGTCTGGATGTTCGTTTTCGGAGTGGGCGGACTGGTGATTGGTGAGATCTGGGGAATCTGGTTCCCGATAAATAAATCACTCTGGACGAGCTCTTATGTTGTATACTGCGGCGGAATTGCCACAATATTTTTTGCAATGTGTTACTGGCTTGCCGATATTCAGGGTTATAAATGGTGGACAAAGCCGTTTGTAGTTTACGGCGTGAATGCAATCACGGTATTTGTTATGTCGGGTATAATGGCAAAGTTCATGGGGATAATTCAGGTAACCGGCGCAGACGGCAAGGATATCTCCCTGAAGGGCTATATTTACAATAATTTATTCCTTTCATGGCTTGCACCAATTAATGCATCGCTCGGTTTTGCACGGTTTTGCAATCACCTTTGTGCTTTTCTGGCTGGGAATTTTATGGATAATGTATAAGAGAAACATTATCATAAAAGTATAGATCCGGATAAGATTTAACCCTAAAAACTCAATAAAAAATAGTAATTTGTAATAAATCCTTAAAAAACAAAGAACTAGCGCGATGAAGAAAAACACCAAAAAAGTGTCATTAATAGAAGTAGAATACAGCGATAAAGCGGTCAGTCCATGGGGAGGAATAAGGCTGATACTTGAGCTATTGCACAAGTTAAATATTACAGGGTTTTTCAATACATTGAACTTACCACAGCCGGGATCAAACCGCGGATATGATCCTGCAGAGGTACTGAAATCATTCATGGTAAGTATAATGATCGGGGCAAACAGATTTGCACATTGCGGATGGATAAGATATGACCCTGTACTTAAAAGAATATTTAACTGGAAGGAAACCCCCTCAGAGAGCACATACAGCAGATTTTTCAGAAAGTTTGACCAAAAGAGAAATGATGAAGTATTCCCTGCGATACAAAGCTGGTTTTTCAGTCATTTCAGTATTCCCAGGATAACGGTGGATCTTGACAGCACAGTAATAGAGAGGTTTGGGAAACAGGAGGGGAGCAAAAAGGGATACAACCCCCGCAGACGGGGACGTCCGTCCCATCATCCGCTGATAGCCTTTGTATCGGAATTAAAACTGGTTGTAAACGGATGGCTGCGTCCGGGCAACACATCATCATCAAACAATGTGGAGGCATTTCTTGAGGAGACCTTCAGAATATTGGGGGGAGAGAAAATAGGACTGCTGAGGGCAGATAACGGCTTTAGTTCAGGAAAATGCCTGACTTTTTTTGAGTCACTGGGTATATCATACATTGTATCGGCAAAATTCCATAGTGCAATAAAGAGAATGCTGGTACGGGATCTTCAATGGATACCGGTAAAGAAAGGTTTATGGGTGGGTGAGTTTCAGTACAAGGCCGGTAAGTGGGCAATCCCGAGGAGATGCGTTGTGGTAAGGAAAGACACAGAAGTATACCCGAATGCTGCCGGACATCTGCTGCCTCTGTTCCCTGAAATGATACCCGACACATTGTACCGGTACAGTTTAATGTTCACAAATCTTACGCTGCCGGCATTACAGGTCTGGAATCTTTACCGGGAGAGAAGTGATGCTGAGAACAGGATTAAGGAACTCAAGAATGATTTTGCTGTCGGAGGGTTCAGTTCGGATAAATTCTATGCGACTGAAGCAGCCTTCAGAATGGCGCTGGTTGCATACAATATTATGGCATTATTCAGATTAGTCATCCTGAAAGATAAAAAATCAAGGAGGATGGCAACGCTTTATTTCAAATGCATTGCATTAGGAAGTTGGATTGTCTCCAGACAGAGGAAAGAAGTCCTGAAGCTCTCTGTTTCAAAGAAAAAGAGGGCTTGGATTGATGGTTTGTTTAAGAATCTTGCTGATTTTAACCCTCAATTTAAAATTTCTATTGCATGATTAGGGTTAAATGTTGCCCGGGAAGGAAAAAACTTTTTTAAGGGGCGCTTTAAAATGAAGAAGGCTGCCCGGTAAGGACAGCCTCCGCATAAAAATCATGCCGGTTGTTACAGGCTGAGAATATCATTATAGAGCACAAAAGCCATAAGCAGCATAAGGATCCAGAAACCTGTGGTCTGGATATACATTTTGACCTTAAGCGAAAGCTCACGTCTCATTGCTCCCTCAATAAGAATAATCACCAGATGCCCGCCGTCAAGCACGGGGAACGGAAGAATATTTATAATTGCAAGGCTGAGGCTGAGCATGGCAAGGAAAAAGAGGAAGTTCACCCAACCGCTGTCTGCCGATCTTGCTGCCATCTGAGCAATTTTTATCGGTCCGCCAAAGGCCTGCTTGAATTCCATATTACCGCTTATTACATTCTTAAGCATTGTGAAGGTAAGGCCGGTCACTCTTCCGATATCACTTACAGAACGGGTCATCGATTCAAAAAATCCGTACGACACATTTTCAACAGGCCCCAGATAAGCAAGCGAAAGCGCAACGCCTATCTTTCCCTCCTTGTTGGGGGTAGCAGTAAGAGAAACGGTGTCTTTATCTCTGAGAAGCGTGAGATTAATCTCTTTTTCTTTTGATGAAGAGATAAGTTTTATTGTCTGGCTGCTTGAGTAAATCTTGTTGCCGTCAATTGCAAGAAGAATATCTCCCGATTTAACCCCACCCTTTTCGGCAGCGCTGTTTGGCATCACCTGACCCATCACAACGTGAGTCTGCTCTGCAAGAATGAAAGGAGTTTCAACGTCATCTTTAGGCACTTTCCCTTTGGGAATATCAAGCGTCGTCTTTTCGCCGTTTCTGAGAATATCCACCTTAAGATCTTTGCTGTTATTATCTATAAAAATGGCCGAACGCACATCTTCCCAGGCATTGACATTTTTACCATTCACCGCAAGAATTTTATCTCCCGTTACAAATCCTGCCGAATCGGCTTTTGAACCGGGTTCAACCTCACCTATTGTGGTGGTCTTGATATGTTCTTTGCCCTGATAAAAATTAAGTCCCCAGAAGATCACGAAAGCCAGAAGAAGGTTCATCAGAACACCGGCAGTGATTACAAACACTTTTGAAAGCACGGGTTTAGATCTGAATTCCCATGGCTGCGGTTCACTCTCGGTGAAGTTTGTATCCATGCTTTCATCAACCATCCCGGCAATTTTCACATATCCGCCGAGCGGGATTGCACAAAGCCGGTAATCGGTGTTTCCCTGCCCGTCAAAATCTTTAGGGAGGTTGCCGAATGAAAAACCTGTTAATTTGTTCCATCCGAACAATCTGTAACCAAAACCGATTGCAAAAACATCAGCTCTCATTCCGGAAAGTTTTGCCGCGGCAAAATGACCAAATTCATGTACAAAAACGAGTATCGCTATGGTTACTATAAAATAAATGATTTCAGACATTTAAAGACTTGTCTCCTGTTATTTCAGTTCTCTTGCTAAGATTCTGGTTTGACGGTCTGTTTCAACTATAGTTTCCAGATCAGCCGCCTTGTGATTTGGAATGCCGCTAAGGCATGATTTAATTATATTGGGTATATCCATGAAACCTATCTGTCCGTTCAGAAACTTCTCAACGGCAATTTCATTTGCCGCATTGGCTATACAGGCAGATGTTCCTCCTTCTTCAAGCACATCAAATGCTATCTGCAGGCACTCAAAGAGTGTTTTATCAGGCTGATGAAAAGTCAGATTGTTCATGAGCATAAAGTTATTTTCGACAAAATCAGCAGGCCTTCTTTCAGGATATGTAAGCGCATACTGAATGGGTAGCTTCATATCGGGTTTACTGAGCTGCGCTTTAACCGATCCGTCCGTGAATTCAACCATTGAATGGATAACAGACTGCGGATGAATCACAACATCAATCTTATCGGCCGGGACATCAAAAAGCCAGTGTGCCTCAATCACTTCAAGACCCTTATTCATAAGAGTGGCCGAGTCAATCGTGATTTTTGATCCCATTTTCCAGGTCGGATGAGCAAGAGCCTGCGCAATTGATACTTTCTGCAGCTCTTCTCGTGAGCATCTGAAAAATGGTCCGCCCGATGCAGTGAGAATCATCCGCTTTATCTCTCCCGCGCTCTCTCCTGTAAGGCACTGGAAGATAGCGCTGTGTTCTGAATCGACCGGCAGAATTTCAG
Source organism: Ignavibacteriaceae bacterium (assembly GCA_013359345.1). Taxonomy (GTDB): domain Bacteria; phylum Bacteroidota; class Ignavibacteria; order Ignavibacteriales; family Ignavibacteriaceae; genus JABWCA01. The sequence continues at coordinate 6,905 of JABWCA010000135.1, read as the reverse complement.
CACCATGCTTTTTAACGAGGCCGTTAACAAGCTCCCCGGCGGCAACAAGGGTTTCCTTATTTGCCAGGGCTATACGTTTGCCTCTTTTGATTGCTTCAATAGTGGGCAGCAGACCGCTGAAACCCACCATGGCCCCGATCAGTATATCATAATCAAGAGTGGCGGCGAGCTCAAGAAGCCCTTCATCTCCCGAAAGCACTTTAACGCCCGGGGACGTTCTTTGTCTTAAAGCGGCAGCCTTTTCTTCATTCCTGACACATACGTGCTTTATACCGAATTCATTAATCTGCCTTTCAAGCAGATCAATGTTTCCGTTGGCTGAGAGTCCTGTAACGGTAAACTCATCCTTAAGATTACGCACCACATCAAGCGAGCTGACACCTATGGATCCTGTTGAACCCAGGATCAGGATTTTTTTCATTATCTGCCCATGAAATACCTGGAGAAAGCCAGGAGTATATTTAATATTACAAGTATGTTGATGCTGAGATCAACTTTCACAAGCTTCTTAAAAGCTGCTTTTGCACCTTCTGTAAGAGGAGCAGAATCTGTAAGTGACGGGAGTATCTCAGATTTGAGTTTCTTTGCAGCCGGAATCATTACCGCACCGACAAGAATCAGGATGATAACCATCAGAAACTGTTTGGTATAGAGCCAGTGATTTCCTCCGCTTGCAAACTGAAAGAATCCCATCCCTGACTGAATTGATAAAATGATACCCGTTATCAGAATACCCATTGATCCTATGATTCCGAGAGGGTTGAGGACGGAAACATAAGTCATAATAAGTTCTTTTCCTGCAGGTGTGTTCTCTTTACCTTTAATGCGTGACCTGATAATTAATCCGTAGATCAGCAAACTTAACCATAATCCCGCCGAAACAACATGCAGAATTTTTAAAAGCGGATAAATCATTAACCTTACTCCTAAATCGTAAAAATTGGTTGTCAAATTTAAATTAATTTTTCTAAATTATGTTACGCAGAGTTAAAAATCCCTCAGAAGTGATTCTCCGGGGAAATTTTAACGTTCCGGTTTACTTAGTAACATTAAAACACCGATGTAAGTTCTTTCGGTGAAATCTTCTGGAAGTTTGAATGAAGTATAAAGTTTTAGGCAAAACAAATATCCGCGTATCCTCCTTCGGTTTTGGCTCATACAGAGTCACATCAGATTCGAGAGATCATTACAAAGCACTCAGACTCGCACTCCGCAGCGGGGTGAATCTGATTGATACTTCATCAAACTATATGGATGGTAAAAGCGAGGAACTGACAGGGCTGCTGCTTGAATCTGAACCGGGAGTCCGCCGGGAGGATCTGGTGATTGTCACAAAAGCAGGATATATTCAGGGGCGGAATCTTGATATTGTTAACCGCAGGGCATCTGAGGGCAATCCGTATAAAGGAGTTGTCACTTGTTCAGAAAGTCTTCTTCACTGCATTCACCCTGAATTTCTCTCGGATCAGCTTTCCTTATCGCTTGAGAGAATGAAAACCGCTTACGCTGATGTTTTTTTGCTCCATAACCCGGAGTATTATCTTTCATACACCACGGGACTTGATCAGAACACTCTGAGAAAAAACTTTTATGCCGGAATAAAAGAAGCGTTTGAACACCTTGAAACGGAAGTTAAAAAAGGCAGGATAAAATACTATGGTGTTTCATCTAACACATTTGTGGAAAAACCATCGCTCCGCAATTTTGTATCCCTTGAGATGCTTCATACTATCGCTCAGGAAATTTCAGCAGACAATCATTTTGCCGTTGTGCAGATGCCGATGAACCTGATGGAAAAAAATGCTCTTGTAAATTATAACCTTCAGAAAGGGGAAAAGAGCACTCTCAGGTTTGCCGCTTCCAATAATTACGGCGTGCTTATTAACAGGCCGCTCAATGCTATTTCACACAATGCGGTCACCAGGCTCGCTGATTTCAGGGCATCTGAACGTAATGATTACAAACATCTTGCCTCGGCTTATGAAACATTCAGAAAGATGGAAGATAATTTCCGTAATTTTTATATCCACGAAATTAATGTTACCGCACAGCAAAAAGAGACATTTTTAAAAAATCTGAACCTGACAGTGATAATCAGAAACAGCATGTCGGCACTTACGGCTCCCAATCAGCTCACCGAGCTTTATGATTACGGCATTCAGCCGAGACTGAACCTGATCACTGAGTTTGCACAGTCGGTTGCAGGTGATGATGCTTCGTTCGGCCTGAAAATGAATGAGTACAGCAGACAGCTTGACCGTCTCATCACAATAATGCACAATCTTCTTGCAGCAGAGGCAAACCGCAGAAACTCTAAAATTCATTCAGTCCTTGATAATTATCTTCCCTCAGATGTTCAGGGTTTCACTCTCTCAGGCAAAGCACTTTACATGCTCTCTTCCCTTCCGCAGATCAGTTCAGTGCTGGTGGGAATGAGAAAAGCTTCATACGTTGAAGATGTGGTTTCTGTCTCTGATCTGGAACCTTTGCCGAATCCTGAGGAGTTCTGGTTTATGGAGAAGTGACTTCCCTGATCCAGGTAAGGTTTGTCCTGGTGCAAATAACTGTACACACCCTGTTCGGTTTTCCTTCTCGAAATGAGATTTTCTTGCTAAATTCTGATGTAAATATTAACAAGATTCGGGATACTGATGAAACGACTAAATTATTCACTTTTTCTTGCAATTTTATTCAGTTTTATAACAATAAATTCGATTAACGGAGCTTCCGGCAACATGAAATCACACTCCCCCGCCAAAAACGACACAAAAAATCTTTACTCCGATAAACAACTCGGTTATTTTGAGGAGAAGGGGGAAATGGTTTTCAGATTATTCGCTCCGCGCGCCGGCAAAGTTGCTCTGGTAATCTTTAACACCACAGATGATTACCCTTCAAAATACACCGAACATCCGCTTAAAAAATATGACGACGGTGTCTGGGAAGTCAGGCTGAAGGAAACTCTGTACGGAAAATTCTACGGCTACAAAGTTATTAATCCGGAAGATGACCCTGTTAAAAAGGACAAAGTCATCATTCTGGATCCTTATGCGAAAGCAGTTGCCACTTACAACACATACATGAATCCGCGCCTCGGGCTTATCATGCCCGACTCTCCTCATGACTGGTACGGAGAAAAGTGGATTCAGAGAGACTGGCGTGATCTCATCATATATGAAATGCACATCAGAGATCTGACGGCTCACCCCAGTTCCGGCTCATCCAAACCCGGGACCTATCACGGACTCGTTGAAAAAGGAAAAAGAGGCGGAATCAGTTACATTAAATCCCTTGGCGTTAACACGGTTGAACTTCTTCCCGCCCAGGAATTTGCCAATATCGAGATTCCCTACAAAGATTCACTGGCAGGCAGATACAACACCTGGAATCCCTATGAAAGAAATCACTGGGGATATATGACTGCCGCTTTTTTTGCTCCCGAAGCATATTATGCTGAAGACTGGCACCACCTCAGATGGAATACCTGGCAGGGAACAGACGGCAGAGCTGTTAAGCACTTCATGGACATGGTGAATGCTTTCCATCAGGAAGGTATCGGCGTTATTATGGACGTGGTTTATAATCACCTTTCAGAATACGAAATCGGCAACCTCAAAGAAATTGACAAAGAATATTACTTCAGGCTGAATAATGACGGTTCTTTCAAAGCTGAAAGCGGATGCGGAAACGATCTCAGAACCGAGGCACCGATGCTCAGAAGGCTTATTGTTGAAAGTGTGCTTTTCTGGATGAAGGAATACAACGTTGACGGCTTCAGATTTGATCTCGGCAAGCTTCTTGACTGGGAGACAATTGAAACCATTATAAGAGAAGCAAAAAAAGTTAACCCTCAGGTGGTCTTTGTATGCGAACCCTGGGGAGGCGGTTATGACCCTGCCGGCTTCTCGCTCAGAGGCTGGGGCGCATGGAATGATCAGATCAGAAACGGAATCAAGGGTGAAAATCCGTTCAACGGACACGGCTGGATTTTCGGCAAATGGTACGGAAACAACTCCCCTCAGAGAATTAAATCCTATGTGAACGGAACGCTGGTGAAAGATTCACTCGGGTTATTCCAGAAAAAAGAGCATTCAGTAAACTATCTTGAATCACACGACGGGTACACCCTCGGTGATTTCATACGCATTGCCACAGGATATGCAACAGGCGATACTGTAATCACCGATGTAAACAGCTTTGTCAAACTTAACTCAAAGCAGACAAAACTCAATAAGCTGGGAGCACTCTTCCTTTTCACCGCTCAGGGCATGGTCATGATAAATTCAGGACAGGAATATGCACGCTCAAAAGTAATCCCCACCGAGATTGAAGTTCATGACACCCATAAAGGGAGAATCGATCACAATTCTTACGAAAAAGATAACGAAACCAATTTCCTGAACTTCGATCACGCCGATATCAATAAAGACCTGCTTGATTACTACAGAGGGCTTATCAGCATCAGAAACAATTATGAGGCTTTCAGACGTGCTGATTACGAAAACATCAGCTTCATGAAAACTGACGCCGACCCCTTCACCCTCGGATACAAAATCAGCCACGGTAATGATATTTTTGTTGTGCTTTTTAATGCCAATCCGCAAAAGGATCATGAATTCATGCTCCCTGATTCAGCCGAATACGATGTTATTGCTGATGGCAGCAAAGCAGGAACATCAGCACTGGGTCAGGCAAAAGGCACCGTTAAAGTGCCGCACACCTCAGGTATGATACTGAAGAAGAAATAATTTTTCTGTTACAGGGGGGTGGTTTTTAAAGCCGCTCCCCCCTTTTCAGAGTTTTTTCTCCCCCCAAAAGCCACTTCTGAGCAGATTATTTAATCCGGTTTCAAATTTATACTTAGTCTAAAAAAGAAAATTTTATAATCTCCGGATATTCAGATCCGGCCTAACGTATTTATTTGCAACAGGTTACAGCTTAACAGAGGCTTCAGGTCAGAACCCGGCTCAAAATTAATAAGACTTAGTCTAAATATGACTTTTGCAGGCCCGCATAAGGCAGGAACCGAATATAATACCGGAACGTTATATTTACAGACAATGAACAGGAATTTAGTAAAAAGTTAACAACTTAATAAAGGAAGCAACACGATGTTAAGTGCAAAAATAGAAAAAGCTTTAAATGATCAGGTAAACAGAGAGTTATACTCTTCATATATATACCTGGCTATGTCAGCTTACTTTGAATCAAAAAATTATGGCGGATTTGCTCACTGGATGAAAATTCAGTCTGAAGAAGAGAGAGAGCACGGCATGAAAATTTATGATTACATAAACACAAGAGACGGAAGAGTTGTTCTTGAAGCAATCCAGGCTCCCAAAAAAGAATGGGCAAAACCCCTTGAGGCTTTTGAAGAAGCTTATGCTCACGAACAGTATATATCAAAATCAATCAACGATATCGTAACCCTTGCTTACGAAGAAAAAGATCATGCAACAGTTGAATTTCTCAGCTGGTTCGTAAAAGAGCAGGTTGAAGAAGAAGCATCATCAAGAGACGTTGTTGAAAAAATGAAGATGGTTGGCGAAAGCACCAACACCCTCTTCCTCCTCGACAGAGAATTAGGCAAAAGAGCTTAAGCGTTATTCTGGAAACAGGTGACCATTGAGGCTGCCCACGGGCAGCCTTTCTGGTTTTAAAGGGGAGGGTAAGGTGAGGGAAGCAACCAGATTATTATCCGTCAGGGATGCAAGCATTGCATCCTTGGCAATGACACCACTCAACCAAAGGTGGTAATCTGTAGAAATTTAATATCCCGGTATCTTTCAATCAGGTATCCGTCAGGGATGCAAGCATTGCATCCCCAACGGATAAACAGGCAGTCGTTCTATCCGATTTCTTAATTTAAGGGTTCATTGCACCATATTGCAAAATAAAAACCGGCTCACTAAATTTCGGTTTATAATTACAGACCTTTAATTTAACCCGGGGAGGGGAATATGATTGACAACAGAGAATTGTTTGATAGTCTAAATAAAAAAGGATTTATTAACAATAAAAGACTTTCTGCAGGGAAAATCATCGAAACCAGCAGTCATGGCAAAGTCCCTTTCAGTAAAATTAAGGGTATGTTGCTTGGGGTTGCTGTCGGGGATTCACTCGGAGCCACTTCAGAAGCTATGCTCCCGGGGGAAAGATACCGCCATTATGGTGAAATTAAAGATTACCTTCCCAACCGGCATACCGGATTACGAAAGGGCTACCCCACCGATGATACCCAGATGACCTTTTTTGCCCTTGAACAGATTCTTGATGACAACGGACTGGTTCCCGATAACATTGCTGTAAAATTCAGCCGCAACAGGATATTCGGAATTGGTAAAACCGTCAGAGAGTTTATCCGAAATTACAAAGATTATGGAAAGAGATGGTATGAATCCGGACCGCGATCCGCCGGAAACGGTGCACTGATGAGATGCACTGCGGTGATTCCGTTTCACACTCACGATGACCCCGATCTCCTGCTGGCTGATACTGTTTTGAATACGATGATCACCCATAATGACAATCTTGCAATCATTTCCGCCATAGCTTTCAATTTTATGATCCGTGAACTGCTTTATATGACAGAGGCACCTGAGCAGGAGTGGTACATAAGCAGATTTTTACACTATGCAGAATTATTTGATGACGGTTCACTTTATACCACCCGCGGTGGTTCATTCCCGGATTACAGAGGGAAATCCACAGATTTTATCAGAATGACTCTTGAATTGGCAATCGAAAAAAAACTCCCGGTCGCTGACGCCTGCAATATCTGGTACTCAGGAGCATTTTTGCTGGAGACGATTCCGTCGGTATTATATATTCTTTACAAACATGGCAATTCCTTTGAAGAAGCCGTAATCAGGGCAGTCAATGACACAAAAGACAACGACACAATT
>JABWCA010000426.1 GCA_013359345.1 Ignavibacteriaceae bacterium | reverse complement strand
AACTCCCCCCTGCTCAGCACGGATATGACCGCTCTGTATGTTGCCCCCGATAATAAAAAATGGATAGGGCACTACAGTGCCGGTATTAACACAGTTCTTGATCAGGCAGTGGTTCTCCCCATCACTATTTCACCGCAAAGCACTAACACCCTTGTTGGCAGCCTGGTTTATTTTAAAGGCAATTACGGCGTTAAACCGTACCAGTGGAGCGTGAGACCCGCAAACCTGGGCACTTTTGAAACAACGGGTGATTCAGCAGGCTTCAGGGCAAATCTGGCCGGAGAAGGCACTATTGTGGTTAAGAGCAGCGGCGGAGCAGATTCGGCAGTTGCAACTGTTACAATTGCCGATACCGGACTTATTGTTAAGCTGCCTCCCACCGGTTTTAATGTCTCCAAAGGCAAATATGATAACAGAATAGACCTTTCATGGGTTGTACCGGGCGAGTTTGATCAGGCCTTTGAAAACGGCGTACCCGCAGGATGGAAAACCTCTCCCCCGGCAGGTCAGCCTACCGCCTGGGTTGAAAGCGGATTCCTTCCCAAAGGCGGAGCCAAATGCATTAAATTTGATGTCTATTCTCCCGGCGCACCGGTAACTGACTGGCTCATTTCCGAGAAGATCTTTGTGACACCCGAAAAGCCCACTCTCAGCTTCTGGCTTAAAACCGCTTATGCTTTTGGCAACCCTTATTCAAGTTATCTAAAAGTCTCAGCTTCGAGTCAGGATACGGCTTCATTCACATCAATTGTAAGAACTTTTGATCCTCAGTATCTCGCAGATTCAAATCTGGTCTGGAAGTTTGTTACTGTTGATCTCTCTCAGTACATAAATCAGAGCATTCACCTGGGGTTCAGGGCAACCGCTGAAGACATTATTATCTATCTCGATGAAATGAAGCTTACGGGTCAGCCCGGACTCACCTCAATCGGCAGGGCAGTGAGAGGATACAAACTTTATAAATCAGAATCACCTGCAAACGTAAAGCAGCCGGCAAATCTGATCCTCAATCAGCTTGTCACCTCATATAATGACATGACCGTAACCCCGCTGACCAACTACTTCTATGGAGTGAGTGCGGTTTATGATTCAAACTATGAAACTGACATTACCCCGGTTGAATTCGGCGTGGGTTACAGCCAGACCGATTCACTGATCCTTAACCCTGCATCTTCCATTATTCCGGTTGCTGACGGTGTCATAAATCAGAATGAATATACTGATGCAAAAAAAATTGTTCTGACCAGAAACGGCTATTGGGCAGACGCATGGCTTAAGGTTGCAGGTCAGAAACTGTATATAGCTGTTGATGCCTTTAATGATTCAACTCTTTCAACAGATGATTACATTATACTCGCTTTTGATAAGAACCGTGACTTCACCTATCAGCAGAATACTGAAGGTTACTTCAGACTGAGAAAAGACGGAGCAGGTGTTGAAATTGCATTTTTCCCATATACTGCTCTTGGTTTTTCACAGGGTATAGTGAACCCGGCAGGAGTTGCAGGTGCAATAGGAAACACAACCGGACACGCAGTATATGAAATGATTATTGATCTTCAGACCTCTGAACTGACTCTCCCTCTCAACAGAAGAATCGGGGCATTTTTATCAGCTTATGATGTTGATAAAGATATTGAAAGCTCATGGCTTGAAAGACTTCTCGCAAAAGAATATTCTGTTACAGGGTTCGCTTCTGTCACTTTCCCCGAACCAACCGGCACAAAGAAGGAAGAGAATGTTCCCTCTGAGTTCAGTCTCAGCCAGAACTATCCTAACCCCTTCAATCCTGAAACCACAATCAGTTTTTCAGTGGCTGCTGCAGGCAACGTGACATTAAAACT
>JABWCA010000134.1 GCA_013359345.1 Ignavibacteriaceae bacterium | reverse complement strand
CCTTTTTTGTCATTAAAACTACTTATCACTATCCTTTCTATAATAAAATCAGCTGATCAACATTTTTATTCCTCTTTTACCCCCACATTTATCTTTTTTTCCTTCTTTTTTGTTTTTTACTTTTGATACAACCCCCGGTACGGCGTTATTCTTCCCATGATTATATCTGAATTTGATCATGTCAATCAGATAAATCAGAAGAATCACGGTTTAGACAATATTTTTTCAGCATAAATGTGCCGACATCCCGAAAAAATCGGGATGGCGTTACAGTTTGGCACGTGTAGTTCTATTTTATCAGGGTTGAGATTAGTGAAGGGTTTTTTGCAGCTCAAATGTACCGACAGCCCCGGGAAACAAGAAGGCGTTACAGTAATTGCAACGTTTTTCATTTTATCCCAGTTTTGAAGCCCTTATCAGGCTAATAATCCTGCAATTCAATTTGTGAAATTGGCGGGAAGAAAAAACGGGTGCGGGTTAAATTATTTTCAGGATAAATATCGGTCTTAAATAAAAATATATGAGAAGCATTGCGCTATTCACATAGTGATCAACCTATCCCGATAAATCTAATTGGTGTTATTAGTGAAATTTGTGTGTTAAAGTTTTTAAGTTCAAAGTTCGAGGTTCAAAGTTCAAAGTTGGCTTCATACATTCATAAAAATTCATACAAACATACATTCAAATACATTCAGATTCATTCAGGCGAAGCCCATTCTTCCCATTCTGTCAAAATTCATAGCTCAAAACTCATAACTCATAACTCATAACTAAGCAGTTTCTATCCTGCCTGTTCAATCACCAGATTTTCTTTTATTCCCGGGAGGAAATCAAGGAGTTTGTTTTTGAAAGGTTCGGTTTCCGGTCTGTATTTATACTTTCTTATTTCAACCCCGGTGCCGTTTTCATCAATCCTAACCAGGTTAAAGAATACGTTTTTGTTTTTCACACCGTAAACTGAACCGCCGGAGTTAACTATTCTTAGTCCCTTCATAATATAATCTTTTTGTTCATGAACATGACCGTGGAAGATGGTCTTTACTCCAAGTTCACCAAGGTACTTCAGAAGTTTTTTCCTTTTTCTGAGTTTAAGTGTCTGCCCTTCAATCCGCTGCCAGAGTGAATGAGTTAGTGAATCGGATCCTGATTCGGGCTTATAGAAATGGTGATGTATTAAAACAGCAATTGATCTTACATCTTTTTTGAATGTGCTGATGATATAACGTAATTCATCTTTCTGTTCCGGTGTTACAAAACCGTTTGATGCAAAAGGATTCCGGAGTTTTGAGTAAATGTCAACTGAATTCAGGGCTATGAACAATACCTCTTTGATGATCTTTGCAAACGGATAAAAGCAGTTGGCGGAGACATAAACAGAATTATCGAGGGTACCGGAAAAGACGGAATGAAACTCCCTGATTTTCGAATTATAGTCAACACTTCTGCATCTTTCAGGAAAGAGTACTATATCTTCAATGGATTGCACACCGCCAAAAATATCATGATTCCCTGCAATTACGGTAAGCTTTTCTGATCCCGAGAATCCATGCTTAGCCAGCAGATTCCTGGCAATTCTGAGATCATCAGGATCAGCATTGTCAGTAAGATCTCCTGTAACCACAAGGTGATCTGGGTTGGTTTTTGCGATCTCAGAGAGAAGGAAATCCGTTTTATCAATGTTGTTATTCGGTATTGAAGTGTTGATGTGTAAATCTGAAATATGGACGAGTTTCATAGTATTTCTGTTATTTAATGCCCCAATATAGCTTCAGAGTATTACCGGATTATTAATTCAGTTTTACCGAAATGTTATATAACAGGGGTTGAAAAGAGAGAGGTTATAATGAACAAAGTGCAGAAAACCTGGTGTATGCAATGATGATGCCGCAGGGTTGAGCGGGGCGGAATGGCGGTATCGGGATTTATGATTTAAGAGGAGCATACCCTGAAAAATTTGCGGCTGCTCTGCTATCCGGGCAGCCGCATCAACATATCTCATTCTTTATCAAACTTTCTGAAAGCGAAGAAAAACTGTTTGAAAAAGTTATCGGGGAAGAAACTGCCTATTCCGTAAAACAGCGGTTTCTTGTCTCTCGGGAAATAAGCGGTGCCGAACAGGAAATCCCAGAAGGCAAACTTTGTGGCAAAGTTCATGTTGTACGCATCGTCATCTTTATCAGAATGATGCCATCTGTGCATTTCGGGGCCGTTAATGATATACTGCAGCCATCCCGTCTTTACATTTATGTTTGAATGAATCCACATACCCCACACCGCAGAGACCGCTCCTTTAATTACTGCCGCTTCTGCAGGTGCGCCAAGAAGAATGAAGGGTGCAAACTCTATGGTCTGATTGATCATAATCTCGAATGCATGAGATCTGGAACCGCTCAGCCAGTCAACATCCTCGGTTGAGTGATGGGCTTCATGAAGCCTCCAGAGAAATTTGTTGTTGTGCATCCATCTGTGGAACCAGTAGATATAAAAGTCATGGAAGAACAGGGAGGCGAGCACGATTGCCCAGACCGGAACATCAGCAAGAAGCTGAAAACGCGATATGCCGGTATTGTTATCGATAAAGTTGATAAGAACACCTATCAGAAGGCCTAACACATAACTCTGAGCAAATGTATAAAGCACAAAGTCATTGAAAAAGCCTTTTCTGAAAAGTTTTTGCCCCTTCTTATACGGGAAAAATCTTTCCAGTGTTATCAGAAGCAGGGCAGAGACTGCGACAAAATAGCCCGACACAATTGTGGGGTCGTTGAAATTTGTCGCGAAACTGAGAATATCCTTCAGCAGGTTAAGAAACCAATCCATTTAATAATCTGTCCGTTTATTGTACTCTTCTAAGTTTTTTTCTTGAAGCCATTTCGCTTTCATATACTTTCTTAACACCATCACCGAAAGCAAGTTCAAGATCGCGGATGTTTTCAACAAGTTTATGAAAACCACCGACCTCAACCGAGGCAGCCTGATCAGTGCCCCACATGGCACGGTCGAGCGTGATATGTCTTTCCACAAACGCAGCACCAAGCGTCACGGCTGCTTCGGTTGGTGCGAGACCTGTTTCGTGTCCGGAATAACCAATCGGAACAGTGGGATATTTTTCTCTTAAAGTACTGATGACCTTCAGATTGAGTTCTTCAAGTTTACAGGGGTAAGTTGAAGTTGCATGGGCAATCATCAGGTTCTCAAGTCCGAGCGTATCAACAGCTTTTTCTATTTCATCCGTTGTTGACATACCTGTTGAAATCATAACGGGACGGTTAAGTGCTTTGTGCTTTAAGAGCAGTTCTGTATCGGTTATACAGGCAGAGGCAATCTTATAGAGGGCAGGCTTAAACTGCTCAATAAAATCAACGGCTTCGGTATCCCAGCAGGATGCAAACCAGACGATTCCTTTTTTATCGCAATAATCAACAATTTCCTGATACTGTTCTTTGGTGAATTCCATTTTGTGACGGTAATCAATGTATGTAATTCTGCCCCAGGGGGTGTCTCTTTCTATATTCCACTGATCTTTGGGGACGCATATTTCCGGAGTTCTTTTCTGAAACTTTACCGCATCGCAACCCGCATAAGCAGCTCCGTCAATAAGTTTTTTTGCTGTTTCAACAGAACCGTTGTGATTGATCCCGATCTCAGCTATGACAAACACCGGGTGCCCGTCACCTATGAATCCGGAACCAACTTTAACTTCTCTTTTACTCATTAAATGCCTTTTTCGCTAGTTTTGTAATAAATAATTAATTCTGCAAATTCCCGTACCGCTCCATGTCCGCCGTAATTATCACATACATAATCAACTTTACTGCGTATAAACGGGAGAGCATCTCCCGGTGAGGCAGTCAATCCTGCCAGTTCAATAACCTCAAGGTCATTATAATCATCACCTATATATGCTATTTCATCGTAACTGTAACCTGTTTTAGCAATGATATCACTGAAAACAGCTTTTTTATCTTTAATTCCGAGGTAAAGATGCTGAAGCTTCAGTTTCTCAGCCCTTTTTCTCACCGATTCAGAAAGTTCTCCCGTAATGATTCCGGTTTCTATTCCGCAGAGAGTTCTCAGACGTTCAACGCCCATGCCATCGCGGATGGAAAACTTTTTGAAGACTTCACCTTCAGGTCCGTAATAAACACCTGTATCGGTGAGCACTCCGTCATTATCGGTAAGAAGTATCTTTACTTTTTTAATTTTTTCAATAACTGCGGGTGTTATTCCCGATTCATTAAAATTTTTCACCATATTGTAAAACCTCCGTCAACCACAAGATTAGCGCCCGTCATATATGCCGATGCGTCTGAAGCAAGAAAAACAACGGCACCGCGGTAATCATCAGGCCGGGCCATTCTGTTGAGAGGCGTGCGTTTTGAGTAATTTTCAACAAAAAAGTCATCCTGGTTATTCTCAACCCCGCCGGGGGAGAGAGTGTTAACCCTGACGCCCGATTTGCCCCAGTAGGCAGCGAGAAACTTTGTGAATGCGATAACCGCGCCTTTTGTAACCGGGTATGCTGCGGTCTTGAAGAACTTCTGAATCCCGTTTTTATCGATATAAAGATCCTGATTCGGGGCAACAATTCCATAAGTTGATGCAACATTGATTATGCTTCCCGCGCCTCTTTCTGCCATTACTGTCCCTATTACCTGAGAGCACAGGAACATACCGGTCACATTTACCGAGAGAGATTTGTTCCAGAGATCAAGGGGATAATTCTCAAACTTTGACTGTTCAAAAAGTGCGGCAGGATCTTCAAACTTATCATTTATAGCTGCATTATTGACCAGAATATCTATACTGCCAAAATGAGCCAGCGCAAAATCTCTTAATGCTTTAACTGAATCGGCATCGGTTATATCGGCACCAAATCCGATTGCACGGTTCGGGAGTTCTGCTGCAAAATTATTGCACGCCTCTCCGTTAATATCAGTGACCACAACATTTGCACCGGCAACAGAAAGTGCCCTGCAGTGGTTTTTGCCAATTAAACCAAGAGAACCGGTAACAATTGCGGTCTTACCCGTCAGATCAAATATGTTATTCTCCATCTGATCACTTTCTGTTCGGTTTAAGGTTGAAGTTTGAAGTTTTTCTGAAAACGGGTTCAACCGGTTTACCTTTCAGGTAACCTGCCACATTTCCTTCTTCAACTGCTTTTTTAAGAATTAAAAGAGCTTCTTCATAGGCAACAAATGTATAATCAATATCCTCATCTGTAAGAGCGTAACTGACATTGTGGAAACCGCCCCACAGCACACCTCTTTTAATCATTTCCTGCTGAACCAGCGATTTCATCTCAAGCGGATTGCCGGCGGCAGGGTTGAAATTCACGATTGTGCGGCAGTCATATCCTGTGCATGAGGTGTAATCCATTCCGAGTTTTGCTGCAAGGGCATTATATCTTTCCTTAATGATTTTCCCTTTACGCGCTATTTCTGCTATTGCGTTGTTTTTACGCATGAATTCAATCGTGGCTTTTGTGGCGGCAAGTGAAAGTGCCTCCCCGCCGAATGTCGTAAAGAAAAACACTTCTTTCTCGAGAAGCGCCATTACATCTTTTCTTCCGGTCAGTATTGAGATTGGCATTCCGTTGGCAACTGCTTTTGAAAAAGTTGCAAGGTCTGCTCTCACATTAAAGTATTCCTGCGCACCGCCAAGGGCAACCCTGAAACCTGTCCACATTTCGTCAAATATCAGGAGGATTCCTTTTTCATCGCAGATTCTTCTGAGTTCCGGTATAAATTTATCATTGGCAGCCTGAAAAACAAAAGGTTCAAGGATAATGCAGGCAACGTCATCATCAATTGAATCAAGCACCGACTGAAGATCATTATAATTGATTGTAAATGAGAGATTCTGAATCGCTTCGGGTATACCTTTGTTTCTGTCGGTTACTGAAATATACCAGTCGTGCCAGCCGTGATATCCGCAGCAGAGAACCTTGGTTTTGCCCGTGAATGCGCGTGCAAGCCTTATTGCCGCTGATGTAACGTCTGCTCCTGTCTTTGAGTACCTTACTGATTCTGCATTGGGGATGATTTCATGAATGAGCTCTGCAACCTCAACTTCAAGCGGATGCATCAGTGAAAAAGTGATTCCGTCTTCAAGCTGGGTCTTGATTGCATTATCTATTTCAGGGATGGCATATCCGAGTGAAAGAGGCCCGATTGCCATATTGTAATCAATATACTCATTGCCGTCAACATCCCATACGCGTGCGCCTTTCCCTTTTTTAAGGTACTTGGGGGCAACTCCGTTAACATACTGCCCGGGACCCTTCGCCAGCGTTTGTGTGCCGGTGGGTATCAGTGCAGAGCCGCGCTCCCACAGTTTATCCGATTCAGTAATTACAGGATAGTTTTCATTTAGTTTTACACCGTTTTTCATTTCAGTTTCCGATAATTTCAGTAATTAGTTTGTAACTTGTCTTGTCTCACCGGCAGATATGGTTTTCAGCTCATCAAGGTGATTTCTGTACCAGTTTACTCCGGCATATTTGCTGTTAATCTTTTTTATTTCCGGTCTTTTATCAAGCAGGGTTAAAATATCATACATTGAAAATACTTTACCGGGGGAATAAAGAAGATCATAAATGGTTTTTATGAATACATAATCTTCTTCATAATCGATAGTCCATCGGTGGGTCATAGAATAGTTAAGCCCGGTTTCCCACTCAACATTACCGATTCTGAATCTTCCGGGATTTTCCCAGAGAAAGGGCGTTGTGTGTTCACGCTCCATCTGTTTTACGGCTTCATCAAGAGCAGTTTTGAGGGCGCTCATTTCCATTATTTCAACATCGTTCCCGTCGGGGTAAGTTGCAGGATGAAGGTTGCTCACGTAATCGTATTTGCCGTAATTGTCAAAAAAGAACTTTACGGTGCGGTTAATCACCTCAGGATCGATAAGGGGGCAGTCAGAAGGAATTTTGAGGATAATATCAGCTCCTGCTGATTCGGCAGCTTTGTAATGACGTTCAAGCAGGTCATTAAGGCTGCCTCTGTAAACAGGTATATTTTCAGAACGGCAGAAATTATAAATAACGTCATCAGAAGCCTCTTCAGATGTTGCCACAATAACAGTTCCCTTCAGAACCGACGCATTTATTCTCTCTATCTGACGGTATAACAAAGGCTTACCGCTTAATGACATCATAACTTTGAAGGGGAGTCTTGAAGAACTCATCCTTGCCTGCACCACAGTGGCTATTTTATGTCCGGCGAACAATACTCTCCTCAGAATTTAAAAATTTCAATCATTAAAGATACTAAAAACAGAGTTCGGGGCTTCTTTAAATCTTTATTAACATTGTCTGAAATAAGATGCGGAGCGTGCACGGGATGTTCCCGGGAGCAGAGCAGTACCTGCAGATCAGGAAATGATTATCCGGTTCAGAGAGAAATCAGAAAACCCGGAATCAGATACCGGTTCCGGGTTCTCACTCAGAATTTATTCAGCTTTGAAAACAGTTTTGCCGTTAAATACAGTCATCCAGACCTTCACATCCCTGATCTTTTCGGGATTAATACTGAAGATATCTTCCTGCAGAATTACGAGGTCAGCAAACTTACCGGGTTCAATTGAACCGAGTTCATTCTCCGCAAAAGCTGCGTATGCATTGTTGATTGTATAGCATTTTACGGCTTCTTCAACTGTGATTTTTTGCTCCGGAATCCATCCTCCCGGATTTTTGCCGTCAAGAGTCTGCCTTGTTACGGCTGCATAAATACCCAGCAGGGGGTTTATAGGGGCTACTGTCCAGTCACTCCCGAAGCAGAGAAGAACTCCCTGATCAATAAAACTTCTGAAGGGGTATGTATAGTGGGTTCTCTGTTCACCGATTCTCTTCTCAGCCCAGACACCGTCATCTATTGCGTGATACGGCTGAGCCGATGCGATCACCCCGTATTTTTTGAACAGGGGGATATCCTCAAATCTTACATGCTGTGCATGCTCCATGCGGAACCGGCGGTCCCACTGCGGGTTTTCCTTTATTATTTTGCCGAACAGATCAAGCATATACCTGTTAGCCCTGTCGCCGATTGCGTGCACAGAAAGCTGCAGTTTGTTCAGATCGGCATCTTTTGCCCATTTATCGAGTGAACCATCGGTAATGATATCCATGGGCAGCCCTGATGTGGTGGTATCCTGTACATATTTATCAAAAAACCAGGCTGTGGATGAGCCGAGCGAACCATCTGCAAATGCTTTTAATGAGCCGAGTTTAATCAGATCAGAACCAAAGTTATATGTTATACCCGAGTGACTGAGATTCTGATATTCAGAAATGGGTATTCTGGTATAGATCCTGGTTGTCAGTTTGCCGAGCTTTTCAAAACTGATATATGTTTTAAGATCATTTCTGTATGTAATATCATGCACAGAAGTGATCCCGAATCGTGCCGTCTCTTTCAGGGCAGCTTCAAGCGATGCTTCTCTTTCCTTCTCAGTTGATGCCGGCGTGAGCGCGCCAACCAGATTCATGGCGTTATCTTTCAGAATTCCGGTCGGTTCACCGGTCACGGGGTCTTTCTCTATAATACCGCCGGCAGGAGAGGGGGTGTTTTTATCAATACCGGCCAGTTTGAGAGCATAACTGTTTGCCAGAGCCATGTGGCCGTCAAATCTCCAAATATATACGGCTTTGTCTTTTGAGAATTCATCAATCCATTCTTTTTTTGGTAAATCCTTTACCTCCCATGCCTCATGATCCCAGTCGCCCCCCGTTATCCATTTTGAATCGGGGTGGGCATCAATATATTTTTTCAGCAGCTCCCTGAACTCATTTGTTGATTTTGCCGGGCGAAGATCAAGGCCGTTAAGGTAATCACCACCTGCCATAAAATGCACATGGTTATCAATAAAGCCGGGTAGCATAAGCTTCCCGTTAAGATCAATTACAACAGCTTTGCTGCCTGAAATCTTCAGGGCTTCTTCTGTGCTGCCCGTGAATATGATTTTACTGCCCTGAGTCACAACAGCCTGCTTAACAGACTGCTGAGAATCAACCGTATAAATTTTACCGTTTATATAGGCAGTGAGATTTTCCTGTGCATGAAGTGATATCATGACACAACTCCAGAGTGATAAAAGTCTTAAGATGGTTTTCATTGTTGCAGAATATTTGTTAATGAGTAGTTTAAAATAAAAAACCCGGCAACCGAATGGAAGCCGGGTTCTGAAAAAAACAAAGTTTTTTACTTCATCAGCATCATTTTACGGACTGATGAGAAATTCTCACCGTTTTTGCCCGTTGCAGTCATTTTGTAAATGTAAAGACCGCTGTTGAAAACTGAAGCATCAAAGTTAACCTGATGAGAACCTGCACTAAGATCTTTATTAACCAGTGTGGTTACAAGCTGACCAACAGCATCGTAAACCTCAATAACAACCTTTGCATCAACTGCGAGTGAGAAATCAATCTTGGTTGAGGGGTTGAACGGGTTAGGATAGTTCTGTGCCAGAGCAAACTCTTTCGGGTTTGTGATGTCAACTTCAATTTCATTTGAATATTCAAATGAACCGTCGTGATCAATCTGTTTCAGACGGTACGTATATGAACCGGGATCAGCGTTTTTATCAACAAATCTGTAACTCTGAGCTGAGAGTGAATTGCCGAGGCCTTCTACGAAGCCGATTGATGCAAACTCACCGCCCTGAATTTTTCTCTGAATCTCAAATCCGCTGTTGTTGGTTTCGGTGGCTGTTGTCCAGTTGAGTTCAACATTTCTGCCGCTTACATTAGCTGCAAATGAGCTTAATTCAACAGGTATCTGACCATCGGTAACAAGAATTACTGACCACTTTGCAACGTGACCGGTATCGCCGGTGGCTTTATCGAGGATCTTTAAGATCCAGCGTCCTGCCCATCCGGGACCTGCCAGAGGAGCAAGTGGTGATTCCGGTTTCCATGATCCTGTAAAAGGAGCCTGGGTGGAAGTAACTCCTGAGATCGGCAGAGCAGCTTCGTCATCAAATTGTGTCATGATAAAGTTATCGCCGCTTGAGCCTCTTCCGTTAAGGAAAAGAAGTGTGTCACCATTCGGTTTTATAATTGTTGCAACAACATCACCTGCCCAGGTATGAATAAGGGTATCAAGCCTGATCATAACCTTAACAACGTTTGCTTCTGTTGCGCCAATGTAAAGAGTGTCGTAATTGATTGAGTTATCACGGATGGTTGTCCAGCCGCGTTTTGAGTACTCATTGAAGTAAATGCCAACCGCAACAGGTGGTGCATTTACAGTCTGTGAACCTAATCCCTGATCCCATGACTGAACACCAAAAACATGGATTCCGTTGGGGGGATTTGGTAAATTGAATGAACTGTCAGCGCCGGCAATACCAGTAAGTCTGTTTCCGTTAAGGAATACTGTTGTTGAGTCAACAACTATCGGCTGACCGTTATTGCTGGTAGTGGGATTTCTCCATTTGAGTTCAATTCTGTTGAGTCCTTCATTATATGTTGCGGTAACATTTGAAGGATTAGCAGGACCGGCCTGAGTGATGTCAACAAAAATAATTTTTCTGTTCGGGGTACCCTGTCTTGCCATTACAGCAATAACTTTTCCGGGATACAGAGGATGATTGTTCATGATTTCAAGACCGCCTGATGAAGCACCTGTACCATAAATTGATGTGAGATCAT
>JABWCA010000425.1 GCA_013359345.1 Ignavibacteriaceae bacterium | reverse complement strand
ATTTCAAACTGTATTGCAGAAATGGCAGAGTTCAGAGAGGGAGAATACATTATTTCAACTGTCACGGTATCATTTTTCAGAGCGTTGTAATTATTCACACCCAGTACATTCCCTGAATTCAGATGTAATTTGGAAATCTGGTTTTTGTTGGATACACCCGCCGCCATGTACTCATTAATTTTTGCCATATAAGAAAGTGCCGAACCCGAAATGAGGTGCCAGGTTGCTCCGAAATCAAGGCTGTAGTAAGTCTGAAACACATCTCTGCCGCTTTGAGTAAGGCCGATATTAACCCATATTGTATTGCCGAGTTTCCCGAAATCAGTTACGACGTAGAGACCGGTTACCGGCAAAGTGAAAGGCTGTATATTAGCTCCTCCGTTTGTTGATCTGAGAAACGCAAATGTCGACTTGAATAAAATTGTATCGGGTGAAATGTAAATAATTTTATCCACTGAATAATTTGGCACGGTGATCTTCGACCATGTGATTCCCGCATTTGTTGTTCTCAGCAGAGAGTTGCCCGCAGTACTCCCCGTAAACCATGCAATCCCGTTCAGCTCATCCCTGAAATCAAATGCCGTGGCTGTTCCGCTGCCCGCATAATACACATTATTCCACGAGTCCCCCCCGTCTGAAGTCATGACAATATATCCGTTTCCTGAACTGTAACCTCTGTTTTCATCCGTAAAATGAAAGTATTTAATGTTCTCAGGTCCGTTAAACGATATTTTTCTCTGCCACGATTTCCCGGCGTCAGTAGATTTATATAATTTATAATCTGTGGAGATAAAACCGCCCGTGCTGCCGCTGGCATAAAATACATTTTTACCGGCCGCATTTACCTGATTAAAATACCGATATTCAGATTCAGGCATCATTGATTTTTTCCAGACAGAACCCCCGTTCTCTGAATAGAGTATCTGATTACCGTCAGTAAGAGCCACTCCGTTCAGCCCTTTAAATACAGGGTTTCTGAGTGAGGATGTAAACCCGTAAATATCCTGCCAGTTTACACCGGCATTTGTTGATCCCGTCAAATAGTTTTCCCTTCCGGCAGCATAAACTGAGGCTGAATCAACAGCATAAAAAGCATTTGTGAATAAATTGCCGCTGAGCTCATTCAGATTGAGCGCAGTTGAGATTATACCGGCTCCTGAATTATAGTTAAATACCCTGCCATCATTTGAACCTGCCAGAATATTAACATTTGCTTCACTGAATGAAATTAAGGAAGCGTTAGTTATTACTGCCGGGAACTCCACACCGGAAAAAACGCCCGCGGAATTCGGTATAAAAACATGGTTCGTATTGTTTGTTAAAAGCGTTCTGCCTCTTCCGTAATGAAATTTGATCGATCCCGAACCATAAAGGTTATTAACTCCTGAGAGATAATCCCAATTGGCCGAAACAGTAAGAGCATTTGTTGAAAAAACCGAATCACCGGAGGCTGCAAGGTAAACAGGCCCAGAAGGCGTTGAAGATATTCCCATTGAATAAACATTCCTTGTGCTAAAAAAGAGGATATTCCATTCGGTCCATACATTGCCGCCGTCCAGGGTGCTGTATAATTTTCTGTCAGGTCCGGCAAAAAAGCCGATCATTTGGGTCACGAAAACGAGATTTGAACCCTTCGAACCTGCGGCTTCAACTGTTTTGTTGCCATACCAGCTGGCACCCCCGTCTGTTGTTTTCAGAATGAGGAAGGATTCAGAATCACCCGAAGGGATTGTTATTCTTGCAAAGCCGGTCAGAGAATCTGTCATTACTATCTCTTGCAGTTTGTTCAGGCCGACCTCAAACACAAGGCTCCATTTTTTACCCCCGTCGGTACTTCTGTGAAGCGTGTT
>JABWCA010000424.1 GCA_013359345.1 Ignavibacteriaceae bacterium | reverse complement strand
TGTATTTATACCCTTTGCTTTTGCTCCCCCCTTTTGCGGCATATTCCCACTCTGCTTCAGTCGGCAGGCGGTAACCGTTGGCATTCGTATCCATTTTTATTTCGTCTCCGCTGACGCAGTAAACCTTCTGAAGCCCTTCCTTTTCACTCAGTTTATTGCAAAATTCAACTGCATCATACCAGGATACTCTCTCAACAGGCAGATTGTCATCACCGGTAAACCAGGAAGGGTTGTTTCCCATAAGGCTTTTCCATAATTCCTGGGTCACTTCATATTTGCCAATCATAAAATCTGATACGGTTACGACGTGAACAGGTTCTTCATTGTATTCACCGTTAGTGCTGCCCATCAGAAATATTCCCCCTTTTACAAACACCATCTCTAAAACTGACTTTGTTCTTGAAGCGGCTCTCTTTTCCCCTGTCTCGTTCTCTTGCTTAATGCCTTTTTCTTCCGTCAGCTTCTTAAGCTCTGAAATGCCGGTAATTGCGAAACTTTGCCTGATTTTTTTATAAAATTCTACCCATGCCTCTCCGGTGAGTTTTCCTCCTCCTTCAAGATATTCTTCAATCATGCCTGAGTCTTTCAGGTCTTCTATTGTTAGTCTTTCATCATCTTTATAACTTGCCGTGGCGGTGGAATTTTCTGCACTTTTTACTGTATTTCCTGAGGAGCTTACATCTCTTATATCTCCCTCCCTGACCATTTCCTCCTGCAGATACCTGTCCGTTTCAGTGATATTCAGCCCTAATTTAACTCCCGCCTCATATACCATCATCTTTTCTTCATAGGTGAGGACCTTATCCGCCAGTACTGCTTTTATGACAGGATCAAGTGATTTAAGTGATTTATTTTTTCTGCGGCGGAGATATGCATTAATATATTCTTCTCTTGATCGCTTACCTTTCAGTTCAGCATATGCCTCATTCAGTTTACCGGCTAATTCTGTTACTGAATAACCCCCGTGTGTCTGTGCAAAACTTATTCCCGTACTCTCCCGCTCTCTCCATCTCTCAAGGTATCTTTTTATTTCCTCGTAATGGTTTGCAACGGTCTCATTGGTTATCTTCTCTGCCTGATCAATATCAAGGAACAGTCTTTCAAAATACTCTTCGGAATTGAGCACCTTCCAGTAACCCCATACTTCATCCGTTGGGATTTTCAGATTTCCCTCTGCAGTTACTTCCCTTATTTTTTCTTTGTACCATAAGTTGTCATTGGTTTGGCCGGTACTGCTCCCGCTATCTTCTGATGTAAGTTCAAAGTCATTGATTGACATATGATTGTTCCTTTAAGTGAAAATTTCTCATAACGAAAATTAGCTTCTTTATTGTTTCCGTCAAATCAGGACTTGATTTTTAGTCAATGCTGATATCCGGAAATCTACCTGATCCGGCATCCATCCTGAGTACTTACAATGACAAAAGGTTATTTACTCCTGGCAAGACGCAAGCCCAGGATTTTGTCCATGTAATCAGGAATGTAGTAGTTCCTAAACGTTGGTCTTAGGTAACGGATGCCGCTGTACCAGCTTCCGCCCCGGACGACACGATACCTGCCTGAAAGAGAACCAGCAGGGTTGATCTGTGCATCTGAATTATAATTTTCGTCACAGTCCCAGCACCATTCCCATACATTTCCGCTCATGTCATATATTCCGAGTTCATTCGGCCGCTTCTGTCCCACGGGATGGGTTCTGCTGGCTGAGTTATAATCATACCATGCAACATCTTCGGCATTATTGCTGCCGCTGTATTTATACCCTTTGCTTTTGCTCCCCCCTTTTGCGGCATATTCCCACTCTGCTTCAGTCGGCAGGCGGTAACCGTTGGCATTCGTATCCATTTTTA
>JABWCA010000423.1 GCA_013359345.1 Ignavibacteriaceae bacterium | reverse complement strand
GCAAACTTAAATATCATAAGCGGATTCAGCAGGTACGTCAGACTGATCCTCGGTTCAAAGAGGAACGGTCTTTTTTCTGCAAGTGAGAGGAAGTTAAACCTGACCCCGAGATCAAGCCCTACATTATCCCACCGGAAAAACTTATAGTTAAAGTAACCCGCGAGAGCAGACCTGCTCACACTGTAATCAATTGACCTGTCAAGACGGTTCTTCTGTGCAAGTGATGTGCTGACTGTCTTGCTCTGAAGCCCGAATCCAAGCTGGTCTTTACTGTCATAGATATAGGCAAAATCAGCATTTATGGTAAAATCACGGACTGTGTTATTCCTCGGCTTGGAACCGCTGAGGTTGGGTTCAACATCAGCATTAAAATAACTGTATGAAACCGCAATATCAGAGACGAGAGGTGAGCCCCAGATTTTTGTCCATTTTGCGCCTAAGATATTATTGCTGATTTTATAATCTTCAAGAAGCGGATCGCTGTTTATGACCTCATCATGGCTCAGAAATGCATGGGCTATGAATTTGCTGTTTTTATCAATTGAGGGATCGGAGAAATTCACCTTGAATGAAACATCATAAAAATCAAAAGGGGTCTTTTTTTCATTGAGATACTTTTTCAGAATCTCTGAATAATAGCTTTTTCTTCCTGTAAGCAGCACCGAGCCGCCGGGGATGGGCCCTTCAACTGCAAGCTTGCCCGAAAGCAGTCCCGCCTGAGCAGTTGCCTGATAGAAATTCTTATTTCCGTCTCTGGTTATGATATTCAGGATTGATGAAAGACGGTCGCCCACAGAAGGAGCAAATCCTCCTTTGTAAAATTCCATTGAAGAGATTATTTCAGGATCAATGACCGAGAAAATGCCAAGTGCGTGAAAAGGATTGTAAACAGTTGCGCCGTTCAGGAGCACCAGATTCTGATCGCTTGCACCACCCCTTACATAGTATTTTGCTGTGGCATCGCCCGTGGAGCTCACTCCGGGATTATTCTGGATAACCCTGAAGATGTCAGATTCTGCTCCTATTGGCTGAAGTTCAATTTCTTTTGTCGTGATTTTTTCAAGACCGAGATCAGTTTCATTCTGGCGGGCGTTCCTCTCCCCCACAATCGTGACCTCATCTATATTCACCGATACAGGCACCATTTTCACATTAAGTTCATTAATAACCCCTGCTTTGATTTCATAGGGGATTTCGGTTTTCCTGTAACCGAGATATGATATCACAACTGTCTGACTGCCCGAAGGGGCGGATGATATAAAGTAATACCCGATCGCATTTGACGCCGCACCTATTGTGGTGCCTTTTATCATTACATTTGCATAAGGTATCACCTCACCGTTAATGGAATCAGTTATGACTCCTCTGAGGTTTCCGTAAGACTGGCCTGAAGTTTCAAAAGAAAAGAATATTAAAAAGAACAGTGAGCAAAAAAGAATCATCTTTTTGCTTAAAGAGTGGATGATTTCACAGAACATCAATAAATAACCGGAATAAAAGGTCTACAAATAATTTTTTAGCTAACCTTTAAATTAGCTTAATAAAGCGGGATTTCCAATAAATGAAGCAGATTTCAGTTATCAATTAGTTTTACGAGCATTAGCCGTTCGTCAGGAAAATTATTAAAAGAAAATCAGCGTGAATCCGTCATAATCCGCACAATCCGCGTTGCCGGCGTTTATGCTGCCTTGAATATCGAACTTTGAACATCGAACTTTTTTCTCTGAAGCACAAATCCGCACCGGCGGAACGAAGATACTGTGTTAAAAGTCAAGAAAAATCTGCATGGACACAACGTATGTCCATGCGTTTCTTTTTCCGGCATCAAGTATCTGTGCCATTTTGTTCTCT
>JABWCA010000422.1 GCA_013359345.1 Ignavibacteriaceae bacterium | reverse complement strand
ATCTTCAGTTTTGAGTTATGAATTGTGAGTTATGATCCGGATGGCACTCCTGCAGCTGTTTCTTTGACACCTCGTTCCTCTAACTCATTGTAATTAAATGACTTAATTTTTAATTTCTGCATGGTTGTCACTACATCTTCAGTTTTGAGTTTTGATGTATTCATCTCCGTTATCTGTCAGGCGCCTGATTATGTATTCAGCGTTAGCCAGCCTGATGAGGTTGTCCTGGCAGGTGTCACCTTTAAAATTAGGATTGCATTACTAAAAATTACTTATTTATTAGGATTGCATTACTAAATAATGTGCTTATATTAGTAATGTACTACTAAGAGTTTTTTTATGATCGGCGAACTTTTTAACCTCAGCAACCATTTTTTAACAATCTATAACAGAGAATATCAACGTTATTTTGCCCGCAAAAATGATCTCTCAAACCGGTTTTCAATAATTATCGGGCACAGGGGAGTTGGAAAAACAACTGTTATAATTCAGCACGCTCTATCAAAATATGGCAGCAACCTGCCGACCCGGAAGGTCCTTTACATACAGGCGGATCATTTTCTTATCGGGGGGCGCTCTCTGTATCGTATTGCCGAAGAGTTTTCCCTGATGGGAGGCGAACTGCTTTGTGTTGATGAGATTCATAAATATCCGAATTGGTCGGGTGAGTTAAAGAGCATTTATGACACTTTCCCTGACCTGAAGATGATTGTTTCCGGAAGTTCACTGCTTGAAATAGCGAAGGGAAGTCACGATCTCAGCAGGAGAGCAATTATTTATAAAATGCACGGTCTTTCATTCAGAGAGTTTCTTGAATTAAGGTATGGTTTTCAGTTCTCTGAAGTAAGTCTCAAAGAGATATTACAGAATCATGAAAGCGTGGCATTTGAAATAATAAAGGAACTCGGAAAGAAAAGTCTTAAGATTCTGCCGCTGTTTGCAGAGTATCTTGAATACGGATACTATCCTTTTTTTCTGAATTTTAATGACAAAGCCCTCTATCATACTGCCCTTGAGCAGAATATCAGAACCACACTTGAGAGCGATCTCCCTGCTGTTCATCCTGAGTTAACAGGGGTCAGTGTCAGAAAAATCACAAAACTTTTGTCTGTGATGACGGGGATGGTTCCGTTTGTTCCGGATATGATTAAATTGAAAAA
The DNA here is from genome assembly GCA_013359345.1 of Ignavibacteriaceae bacterium. Lineage (GTDB taxonomy): Bacteria > Bacteroidota > Ignavibacteria > Ignavibacteriales > Ignavibacteriaceae > JABWCA01. The sequence goes on along the minus strand of JABWCA010000422.1, from coordinate 692 downwards.
TCTACTGGAAGTGGGAGATGAACGCACTCTTAAAACCTATTTCCGTTATCTTGAAAATGCAGGCATAATAAACATTCTTTACAGAGACAAAGATAACTTCAGGCAGATGGCTAAACCTGAAAAAATTTATTTCAATAATACCAACCTTCTTTATTCAATGCGGAGATTTGGCAATATTGATCAGGGAAATGTCAGGGAAACTTTTTTCCTGAATTCATTAAGACCCGTTTACGAGGTTACCTGGTCTAAATATGCTGATTTTTTAGTTGACGATGAGCTGACTTTTGAAGTTGGCGGCAGATCCAAAGGGTTTTCACAAGTAAAAGATGTCGAAAATTCTTTTGTTGTCTCTGATGGAATTGAAACGGGTTCAGGAAACAGGATACCCCTCTATCTCTTTTCTTTCCTTTACTGATTCTGCAGTGGCACGACCTGATAAAATTGGTACAATCAAATGGAATCGAAATTCTGAGATCTGAGTTGACAATTATGATTCAAGTGTTGTTTTTTTCTGCTGAAAGTTTGATACCTTGTTTCTGTAAGTTATTGTAAAACAAGCATTTAAATTTTAATTTTTGCATGGTTGTCACTACATCTTCAGTTTTGAGTTATGAATTGTGAGTTATGATCCGGATGGCACTCCTGCAGCTGTTTCTTTGACACCTCGTTCCTCTAACTCATTGTAATTAAAT
>JABWCA010000133.1 GCA_013359345.1 Ignavibacteriaceae bacterium | reverse complement strand
CAGGGTTAAAACCAACGGCAAGAGAGGATCGGCAGTTGTGCTTTTATACGAGGGTAGTGCTTACACGGGATTCTGTGATTTTTCATGGGATGCGAGCATCGCATCCCTAACAGATACCGCCGCGGATCTGGTTGCTTCTGTCTTGCTGAAGAGTCCTGATGCTGCCTGATGACCTGGCGTACCGCCAGCCAGCTGGCTGGTGACTGTCTGGCTGAAAACGATTGCCTCCATGATAAAGCATCCACCGCGGCGGATCAGGTTGCTTCTGTCTTCCGGCAATATTTTTTCAAATCAAAACCATCTCCGGATCATACACTCCCCTTTAAAATAAAAAGAGCCGCCTCGGGTCAGGGAGCGGCTCATTGCTTATTCCGTCAGGTGAGACGGAACAGAACAGAGGTTGTAAAAATCAGTGGCTCGCTAAAACATTTTTCATATCGGTATAATACTGATCAGCAATTGCCAGGTACATTCTCTTTACTTCTTTATCCTGTTCAAACTTTGCCATTTTCTTAATCAGATTAATTCCTTCTGCATCACCGATTCTGTAAAGCGAAAGCGCTGCAAGCTTCTTGGTATATCCGTCTTTTCCGTTTTTAATTTCATTTCTGAGCATCTCTGCTGCATCATCTATTCTGTATAAACCTGCCATATAGATTGCGCTTGTTCTGACTCCGTCATTCTCTGATACAAGAGCAGCTTTAAGATTCTTTACTGCTTTTGCATCGATCTTTGAGGGCTCCTGTGCATTTAATGTTGCAGTTAATGTTAAAGCTAAAGTCATAACTGCTGTTAACTTTGTTAAGCGGGCTGTTAAATTCGTTTTCATGATAACCTCTGTTTTGTCTTGTTGTTAGTTTTAATTTCTGGGTACAAATTACTATTTGCAATAGTCAAAGGAGTCACAGCGATGTAAGGATTTGTAAAAGATTGTCACAGACTGTGATGAATTGTATGTCCGTCTGAGACGGAGTATGTCTGTATGTTTGTATGAAATTGAGTGCCCCAACCTCGAACTTTGAACTCCTTCCTTAAATGAAAGGCTCCGCCTGAATGGATTGAATGGGCTTAGCCCGATTGAATGATTGTTTGCCTTCGGCGATGATTGTATGATTGATTAGCTGCAACCACGCACGATGCACTCCGGCACTAAGCACTGAAATAATGAATGGGCTTCGCCCGAATGAATGATTGTTTGCCTTCGGCGATGATTGACTGATTGTATGGTATCAACCTTGAACTTCGAACTTTGAACCTCGAACTCCTTACTAAAATGAATGGGCTTCGCCCGATTGAATGATTATTTGCCTTCGGCGATGATTGTATGATTGATTAGCTGCAACCACGCACGATGCACTCCGGCACAAAGCACGGAAATAAAGAATGGGCTCCGCCCGATTGAATGATTGTTTGCCTTCGGCGATGATTGTATGATTGAATAGCAACAACATCGAACATTGATCTTTGAACATCGAACTCCGAACATCGAACCGCTTCTTTTGAATCAGATAAAGAATTGAATATTTTAATAAACCTGATTCCGGCTTTTTTGACCGCATAAATCAGCATGAGACAAACACAGAAAGCCGGAGCAGAATCATTAAAGCCGGGTGCCGGATTAAATCATCACTTAATTATCTCAGAAATGTTTATGGATAATTCTAAAGTCTTTAAAATGTCGGTGGCAAGCGTCTACCCCCATTACATTCAGAAAGCGGAAAAAAAGGGACGCACAAAGGAAGAGGTGGATACCATCTTCAGCTGGCTGACAGGCTATGATAAGGAAGCATTACAGCAGCATTTAGACAGCAAAACAAGTTTTCAGGACTTCTTTGACCAGGCTCCTCAGCTCAATCCGAATGTCTCAAAGATCACAGGCGTTATCTGCGGCTACCGTGTCGAAGAAATAGAAGACCCGCTGATGCAAAAAATAAGATATCTCGATAAGCTCATTGACGAGCTGGCAAAGGGCAGGGCAATGGAGAAGATTTTACGGCAGTAAGAGTAAATACCCGTACCACTGCAGCGGACTCAAGACACAAAGGAAATTGTGTGGCTATTGAAATTAAAATACATGGCTGTCTCAACAGTTATAATTTTAAGTGCGGTTTAATGCTGCTGAAGCCGGAGGCCTGTAAGGACTCTGATTCCGTTGGCTCAAGCCAACGGCAAGAAAGGACCGGCAATTGTGATTAAATTTAAGTGTTTTGATTACAATAGTTTAGCTGATTTATTGCCGTCGGTTTTAACCGACGGATATGGAGACAGGACTTATATGAGAAATGAGAAAAGTCTTAAGGGATGGCTATTCATACACTTTATTGTAATGAGGGTTTATTACAAACTTCTCTTTCGCTTGAGGAAAAACAATTTATAATCTGAATACTCGCCCGAAGACTTAATTAATATAGCTAAATATGTCAAGAAAATAAAGATCATGGATAACTGGATTACTTCTGAAGTTAATAAGAAATTGGCCTCTGTTACTAATAAAATTGGTTTGCCTATTACGTAATTTTGTAGAGTTACGGATTAAATTGTAACGCAATCCCGATTTTTCACGTTTGCAACATTTCTGCAGTTAAAGTGGGACAGAATCAATTCAAATCCTTTTTTATATCCAACCCCGCCGGGGTTGAGAAATTTTATGGGATAATCTTCTTCTACAGATATTCAACCCGTCCCGGGTTGATCCTGTTTTTTCCGGTGGCATCTGTTAGGGATGCGATGCTCGCATCCCTGAAAAATCACCCTTTGACCAGCACAAAGTGAAGGTGAAAGTTACTTTTGATACGACCCCGTTAAGAATCTGGTATTAATTGCTGATCTTATGCGAATCTTAAATGGTTAAAATTAATCAGGCTTTTTCATATCCGATAAGAAAACCCTTACTATCTTTTATAGGTCAATTAAAATCTCTTCAAATAAGATAACTTATTCCCTGTTATAAGAGCCACCTGTATCATACAAAACATTTCCCTTTTCTTTTATATGCCTGATAAATTCAGAATCTTTTTGGAGATCAACCATATCCACATCAACCCCGAGTTCCATTTCTATTCTGGCAGCCAGCTTAATAATCTCCCAGCCACTTATGCCTTCAACTCCAAAATCGAGATCTCTTGCTGTTCTGAGATCATCTGCGGCACTGCCAAAAAGTATTAGTTTATTTACGCCCTGCTCTTTACATAATTCTATGGCTCGTCTGAGTTTACTCCTAGTTATCATCCGGCATCTCCTCCCTCATAACTCAAAACTCATAACTCAAAACTCGCCCCTATCCCAGCTCAAAACTTGTCACACCGTAAATATTTTTAACAGGCAGATCGGGTGCATCTCCGGCGTACATTCTGGCTGTTTCAAAAACCTTTGTCATATTGTACTTCTCCGTTATTGAGAGGGCAGCAGCATTCACTTCAGGCGGATCAAAATAGACATCCGTGAATTTATCAACCTTTGAAAGAAGTCCGTAAATGATCTCCTCGGCTATTCCAGGCTCATCTGCAAAAAGGGGACCAATCTTATAACCCGAATAACATTTTCTCAGCATTCCGCAGCCCAATATGTTGCCGTTCCGCAGGTAAATAATGCTTTTGCTTTCGGGCTGAGTATACCATTTTGTGAGGAACTCATCACGGTCATATCCGAAATGTTTCCTGTCGTAAGCACTTAATGCCTGATGAAGCTGATTTGAGTAAGGAAGGAGATGTTTATCGGTATAACTTTCGCCGGTGCCGTAAGTTCTGAACCTGATATTCCTGTATGCGAGTCTGAAACCTGATTTCCTGTAGTTATCCTGCTGTTCAACCACTCCGTCAAGTCCGATGGTGCGGTTCCTGAGGGATTCCATGGCATGGTTCCAGAGTTTAAGTCCGTAGCCCTTGCCGCGGTATTCTTCCTTGACTATATAGAACCCGATAAATCCGAATTCCTTTCCGTACTTAACGGCAGAAATGCATCCTATGGGTTCATTATTCAGAATGCCTGTAATGAAGCCGGTGCTATCGGCGGCGTAAAATGCTTCGCGGTCATAGATGCCGGGATTCCAGCCCTCCCCTTTTGCCCGGGCAATTGCTGTTTCTGTTTCAGGGAAGGTCATATTTCTGATAAGATATTCACCAGAGCTCATATTGAATCCGATTGAGGTTAGATAATTGCCGGAACAGAATAAATCCGGCGCACCTCAAATATAGGGGCTAAAAACGGCAAAGTCAAAATAAAAGGAGGGAATCAATTTAAAGCGGAGCGTTTCCCGGTTAATCCGCCCTGTCTGGCTTCAGGTATTTTCCTGATCAGAATAACAAGAGCAAAGATCAGCAATGGAACGGCATACATGAAATACTGATTAAGAAACGCCCTGCTGAAAATGAATACCGGCAATCCTGCCACCGCAATCATGAACCCGAAAGAGAGCGATGCTGAAAAACCCGGTTTATTTACCGTAAATCTGTAAAGCGTTGTAACATACAGGGGGATGGTAGACTGCAGGAAAAATGCCCCGATTGCGGCAAAGACTATGTTAAGTTTCCCGAGCATAAGAAAAGGCACGGCAGTTATGAGCGCACCCATAAGATACCTTTTATATCCGATATATTCAGCGGCATATCCGCCAAAGAGTTTGCCTGCTCCGGCAGCGTAAGCTATGATAACCAGCCCCGCGTAGTCGCCGGCGTTAAAGATATTAAGAAGATTCCAGACAAGAGAATTAAACGCAATGATCATGAGCATCATAATCATCACAAAGTCATGCATCTCAAACTCTTCGATATCCCTCTGCATGCTGATCTCAACTATTTCTGTCTGCCTGAAATAAAACATGAGAAATGCAGCGGCTGCTATCAGGAGTATAATAAGGGGAACAACGGGGAAAATCCCGAAGTGGACCATCAGGGCACCCGTGCCAAGTCCGAGAACGCCGGGAGAAGCAAAAATTCCCGCAAATTTAGAGGATTCACCGGCAGTAAGGAGTGTCAGTCCGCCCCCGCCAGCGTGAAATGCGGATGACCCGAGCCCTGCAAGAATTATTGATACAAGTATATTAAACTCGATTGTGAAGAGAGATAAAATGACAAGGATAATGCCCGTGAGAGTGACATACTTGTAATTTCTCAGATAATCACCCAGCACTCCCCACACGGGCTGAATCCCGAATGCAAGAACGTTATACACCATGACAAACAGTCCGGTGGTCAGCACATCTTTTGTGCCTGCCGCCCTGCCGACAATGAGTCCGCTGATGCAGTCGTTAAGGAAGTGGACAATTCCGAGAAAAATTACAAGCTGATACTTTTTCATCACCTGCCTATAACCATATATACAATGCCGAGCGATGCGGTGAGCATGTTTGCAACAATTGAAACCCGTGCTGCTTTACCCGTATCGCATTTCATGAGGAATCTTATCAGAAAAACTTCTGAAACAGTTACAAGCGATTCAATAATCACAAATGACGCAACTCCCGCATACTCTCCGGTGAAGTTTGTGATTGCAATGAAATAGAGGAGATTGGCAACAGGGTTTGTAATGAAATTGATCACCACCGACCATAGCAGCAGTTTAAGTCTCTTCTCTTCCCTGAAGAAAAGCAGATATACCAGAAATTCGGTAATAATTGTGAGCCCTAAGGCAATGATGTAATCAGCAAGCATTTTTTACTTTATCACTTTTATTAAATAATATCATCAGGTAACTTAAAATGTATTATGATTCTATATTTTCCAAAGAGATTTAATAATATCCTGTTATTTTACTTATTCATTTCCTTTTTGTTTCAGGTAAAAACAGACTTTTATTCTTTATCACAATTCCGGCAAGGCAGGCTGCTTATGGATATTAAAATGAGTATATTTTCTCCCCCTGTAAATCCCGAACCGGGGGCTGAATACTTTGAGACTATTCAAAGCGGGAAAGAGATCAGAATTGAGCGGATTATATCAAAGGGTCAGAAATCACCTCCGGGGTTCTGGTATGACCAGGAGGAAAACGAGTGGGTGATGCTTGTTACAGGGTACGCCGAACTCGAATTTGAACACGGCATAACAACGCTTAAACCCGGCGACTATGTTAATATTCCGGCGGGCGTGAAGCACAGGGTAAGCTTTACATCAGAGACTGAGGAAACCGTCTGGCTGGCGGTGTTTTATAAATAAGATTTTTAAATGAAAAGAGGCAGAAATGACTGAGACAGAAGTGCTTGCTCTTATTGAGCAGAATAAAAATGAAAGAGGAATTAAGCACTGGGAGAAAAATCCTTATAAAGGCAATCTGCTTTCGCATGGGCTTGGAATCACACAGATTAAAAATATCGCTAAAAAGATTAAAAAGAATCATGATCTGGCGCTTGAGCTGTGGAAGTCAGATTATTTTGAAGCGAAATTTCTGGCAACCCTTATTGAGGAACCTAAAAAAGTTACGAGGGAACAGGTTGAACACCAGGTACCGGAACTTGGCTTCTGGATGCTGGCAAACGGATACGTCTCCAATCTTCTTTCAGCACTTTCTTTTGCGGATGAACTTTCTGACCGGTGGAGAAAGAGCGATGATCATATAAGAAGAAGATGCGGATATCTTCTGCTTTATGGTGCCGGAAAATCATTTGCCAGCCGGAATGAAGATTTTTACCTTGAAATTATTTCTGATATCGAAAATAAGCTTCAGGGTGAAGAGAATTTTGTGAAAGATGCCATGAACAACGCTCTGTACGGTATCGGGAGAATAAATAAAAAGCTGAATGCCCGCGTGATTGAGGCTGCCGGCAGAATCGGGAAAATTTCTGTTGACTACGGGGATAATTCCTGTGAACCTCTCGATATTTTGAAGCACCTCACAAATGAGAGAATACAGAATTCCTTATCTTGAACCTTTGAATCAAGGGTTTTCCCCCGGATCATGTTTCTGAGGGAGAGCCTCTTCTTCATCAATTCAAAGGGAGAGACAAAATCCCCTTATCAATATGAAAATTGCCCATATATCAGACATTCATGTTTATAACAAAAAGACAGCGGCTGCTTTTGCCGGTCTTGTAAGCAGGGCATTGAGCCTTGGCACAGATCATTTTGTCATATCGGGGGACCTGGTCAATTCAGGCACCGATGATGAATACCGGCTGCTTGTTTCTGTGCTGAAGGATTTTGATATATATAACAGCCGAATGCTCAGCGTTATACCAGGTAACCATGACCTGTTCACCACGGTTTTCGGGAAAGTGCTTTCAACAGATGACCTGATGAAAAACAAAAGTCTTATTCCCTCTCTCCTGAGTGATATCTTAAGGTACTCGCTTAATGATTACATCCGCGATCTGGAAAAATTCAATGATTACCTTCATCCGGCCTTTGAGGGAAGTTTCTGTGCCGGAGAATCATTTTACGGCTATCCCCATGCAAAAATTCTGTCCGGAAAAGTGGCTGTTATCTGCATAGATTCAAACATGCCTCTTGGCATCAGAAACAATCTTTTCGCCTCAAACGGACATATAAATTTACACCGGGTTGAGAATCTTCTGTCTGATCCCCGGCTGGCCGGGAAAACAATCATCCCGGTTATACACCACTGCCTTTACCCGATGGGTGAGTTTAAGAGGAGGCATGATCTGATTTTTGAAAAAAGCATGATACTGCATAACAGGGATCAGGTTACCGGGTTCTTTGAAAATCATGGCATCAGACTCGTTCTGCACGGTCATTATCATGTTCATGAAAGATACACTGCCGGCTCTGAAGGTATGGTTGTGCTGAACTCAGGGCGGGGGTATGCCGGTGACTGGCACCTTATTGATACCGGATCTGATGACTTTGAGATTACTTCTCTCAGGGGTTAAAGTTCACCGGCAGTAACCCGGCAGCGGATATCTCATATTAAATAAAAATTTGAATTTCAAGAACTTTAAGTTTCAACTTTTTACTATATTTAAATTTCACAGCAGATTTTATTGTGCCTGCAGACCTTTTATTTCAACAGGATAACCCGAAAGAATGAGCATGGAAAAGAAAGATATTAATATTGCCGTGATCGACTTGTACAATGGCGAACCCAATCAGGGAATGCGTTGTATTCAGGACCATTTATACGAAAAACAGTGCAAGTATCAGGATCTGGCAATCAATTATGATATTTATGAATCGCGCCTGAGAGGTGATGTCCCTGATTTTGATAAATATGACATCTACATTTCAAGCGGCGGCCCCGGCAGCCCCTTCTCTGATGAAGGAACGGCATGGGAAAACAGCTATTTTGATCTCCTCGATAAGGTCTGGAATCACAACCAGAAATCGGATGAGAAAAAATACATCTTTTTCATATGCCATTCTTTCCAGATAATGAGCAGGTTCTTTCAGCTCGGTGATGTTGTGCAGCGCGACAGAAAGTCTTTTGGTATAGTGCCCATCAATCTTACTCCTGACGGTACGAACGATGCTATTTTCAGTCATCTGAGCGATCCGTTTTACGGCGCTGATTTCCGCGGCTGGCAGGTTATCAACCAGAACAAATCAAGGTTTGAAGAGCTCGGCGCTAAACTGCTGGCTCTGGAGTATGACCGACCCGAACTCAGGCTGGAGCGCGCTATGATGGCAATCAGAATTTCGGATGAGATCATCGGTACCCAGTTCCACCCTGAGGCTGATCCCCCCAGTATGTACTACCACTTCAGGCAGGCTGAGAGGAAACAGCAGGTTGTGGATGAGTATGGCGAAGAAGCCTATTTTGAGATGATTAACCATCTTGAAAATCCCGAGAATATCAATCTGACGAAAAAGACCGTTCTCCCGGGATTCCTGAGATATGCAATTGAAGAATTATCACAAACACATACAGTTTAAATAAAATGAAATACAGACAATTAGGAAACAGCGATCTTAATATCTCCGAGGTATCGCTCGGATGCTGGACAATGGGCGGCCTGAACTGGGTTAACGGTGTTCCGAACGGTTGGGCAAATGTTGATGAAAATGAAATTCAGGCTGCGGTTGATTACGCGCTTGATCATGGTGTAAACCACTTTGATAACGCAGACGTTTACGGTAACGGACGCGCTGAGAGAATGCTCGCACGGGTTCTCGGAAAGAGAAACAAGGATGTGATTATTGCGACTAAAGTTGGCTGGTTCCCCGGCACTGCAGAGCATGCTTACGAACCGCTTCATATCAGGAGGCAGTGTGAGCAGTCATTAATCAATCTGAAGAGAGATTACATTGATCTTTATTACTTCCATCACGGCAACTTCGGCGATAACTGGGAATATCTTGACGATGCCGTTGAGGTCATGTTCAGGCTGAAGGAGGAAGGAAAGATCAGGCACATCGGGCAGTCTGCTTATTCACATGATCATTTCACAAAGCTGATCCCGGTTGTAAAACCTGCTGCCTGCCAGAGCTCGGCAAATTACACCGATGACAAGTTCGTTGCAGACGGCACCCCCACAACAGACGCCATGAAAGCTAACAATTGTTCATTCATCGCCTTTTTCCCGATCCTTCAGGGGATCCTCCTGGGCAAGTACAGCAAGGATAATCCGCCAAAATTTGAGGCTGGTGATCACCGCGCAAACGCTCCCCGCTTTAAGAAAGAATTCCTCGAAGAACTTGAACCAAAACTCGAAAAGATCAAGACAAAGTTCGGAGCAAGTCCGCTTGAACTTGGCAGGGCTGCCATCGGGTATCTGCTGTATCATAATGTGGTCGGAGCCGTGATTACGGGATTCAGAAATCAGGAACAGGTGAATATGAACATACAGATGGCTGAAAATCCCATTACTGAAGATGAGTACAAATTTATTAAAAGTTTATTCTGATATAATTTAAGGGTTTTATTAAATGATTGATTTTGAGAGTTCGCAATTAAAAAAGATGGAATCGAAGAAGAAGGAGTTTCTGGAATCGGAAGAGATGAAGGAAACCGCCGAGCAGGTAATCAGGGATAATCACCTTGATCTGCGTCCGTCAAAGATAGGCTATGTGCTGGTGTATCCTTATGTCAGCAAATCGGTGCCGGGCAAGTGCGTTAAGACCACCCCCGAGCTGAAGTTCTACACAACTTATGATTACATGATCCAGATCTCGGGTACAATATGGGATAACTTGCCTGAGGCCGACAGGAAAATCCTCCTGCTTCACCTGCTCCTCTACGTTCTCCCCATCATGAATGAAAAAACCGGCGAGTGGGATTTCAAGCTCCGCAAACCGGATATCATCGCCTTCTCACGCGTTGTTGATAAACACGGTAAAGACTGGGCTCTGGGTATCAAAACCCTCATGACCTCAATTTATAACCTCAGCGCCACCCAGGAAGAAAAAGTAAGAATTTAAGTTAATTTATTCTGATAACTCTCCTCTCCGGTTAACAGCCGGGGAGGGGTTTGTTTTTCCGTGCTTGGTGCAGGGGTTCTTTGTGCTTTGTTGCAGCATAAATGATATGGAACGCAGATTCCTCCTTCGGCGGACAGGGCGCGGATATTTACTGATTTATGCAGATTTTTCTTTCAGGATGTATCGCCACCTATCAGGGTGGCATCATTACTGCTGAAACGGGTGCATGAAAACCCGGTTACGGGTTTCCCGTTTGTAGCAAAACACCCACCCCAAACAATTCCCCACGACGCGAAGCGGCGGTTTTTTGCAGCCTGAATGGGATGGAACGCAGATAACGCAGATTTTTACTGATTTACGCGGATATTTTTCAAAATGTATCGCACCCTTCAGGTTGGCATCATTATTGCTGAAACGGGTG
>JABWCA010000421.1 GCA_013359345.1 Ignavibacteriaceae bacterium | reverse complement strand
TTCCGTTTCCTCTTCTTCCTTCTCTCACATAAGGGATAAAGGGGAGATTATCTTCTGTAGGGTATTCATCTGTTGCAATTCCCCACTCGGGGTGACCCAGTTTTGTCTGCATATAATGAACATAATCAAGGGTCAGCTCTTTTGCTTTTCTGAAATGTTCTGATCTGCCTGCATGATCATCATAAATATCCCTTGTTGTGGGGTAATCATTTGATCTGAAGGGCCAGTTAAGAAGGTATTTATCATTAGGCAGTGCGGCGTATGTTATAAAGCTTTCCCAGCTGTGCAGTTTATGATTCAGATACGCTTCATCTGTTGTATCGCAGTGAACATCTGTTGAGTTGATAAACCTGTTTTCATCATAACGGGGTGATGCCGGAACCACGGGCGCCTTACCGTCATACTTTTTCAGGGTTGCGCAGAATGTCATATCCTGTATGATATCATCTTGAAGTTCAGGGGCAGAATTTTCTCCCGATTCCTCTTTAGAATCTCTGCCAAACCGATGGGGAATGCCTGCCATAAGGAGCACATCGCCAAACTCGGTAGCTTCAACCGTTAACCGGGCATTTATTTCTGTTTCTTCACCTTCATGCATCACTCTTAACCCTGTTACACGGTTTCCGTTTTTAAGAACACCAACGAGCTTTGTATTAAACCAGATTGTAAGATTTTCTTCGGTAGATGCAATTTCATGTATAAAGCGGGCAGCAACCGAGGGCTCAAAGCAGGTCAGGGATATCCATCCCGTAAATGTTTTATCCGCACCGCCATAATACTCTTCTATTTTGCGGCGCAGTTCAAGATAGATGCCTCCGCCCACGGCATATTTATTACCGTCAAATGCCGAGACACCCGCCGCCGTGATCATTCCGCCAAGCCACGGGGTTTCTTCAATCAAAAGGGTCTTCACACCCATTCTTGCAGCCTGCACTGCGGCACCAAATCCGCCGCATCCGCCGCCGGCAATCACAAGTTCAGTATTAAATGATTTCATTTTCAGTCGTTTCCGTACATATTCAGTTCAACTGATTCAAAAATTATATGCCCTGCAGTAATGTGACCTTCCTGAATTCTCTGAACATTTGATGTTGGTATCACAATGGGCACATCGCACAGCGCCTTAAGTTTTCCGCCTGTACCGCCAAGAAAGCCGATCACTTTCATTCCTTTATGCCTTGCCATCTCAACTGCTTTAACCACATTTGGTGAGTTTCCGCTGGTTGATACTGCCAGAAGAACATCTCCTGCGGCTCCCAGCCCCTGCACGTTTCTTGCAAAAACATTTTCAAACCCGATATCATTACCCCCTGCCGTCAGGTTTGATGTGTCAGTTGTGAGTGCAATTGCAGGAATTGCAGGTCTGTTGATCTCATGGTTGAGCCTTATCATAAATTCGGTTGCCAGATGCTGGCAATCTGCCGCGCTGCCGCCGTTTCCGCAAAGAAGCAGTTTTGCTCCCTTCCCGAACGAATCAGCAAGCAGGTCAATCGCCTTCTGGATATCTTCAGCACATGCGTCAATCATTTTAAGCTTTGTTTCAGAGCTCTCTTTAAGTGAGCTGAGAATAAAATCTTTGTTTTTCATCAATCCTCTGGTATTAAATTATGATACTCTCTTTAGTGTGTACGGCAGCCGAAAATTCTTTAATAAGCTGCCAGTTTTCCTCATTTTCAAAATGGTTGCCGGTAACAACAATCTTTGCTCCCGCCTTCACCATTTCTGCTGCTGTTGCTGCATTTCTGATTCCTCCGCCAACAATTAGCGGAACCGTGATCATCTTTGAAACCATCTGAACCATTTCAAACGGCACATGGTTATCTGCACCCGAACCGGCTTCAAGATATACAAGCTTCATTCCCATATATTCTGC
>JABWCA010000132.1 GCA_013359345.1 Ignavibacteriaceae bacterium | reverse complement strand
ATAGATGAACAAACTAAAATTTATTCTGCCTCCAATATCAAAGTCAGCAATTTTAGCGCTGCCGAAAAGCATTTCAGCAGTGGTTACATACACTCATACAAACCTACATAAGAATAATCTGCGTGAATCCTTTTTATCTGTGTCATCCGCGTTCCATTGTTATGCTGCAACCTAGAACTTTGAACCGTTTTCATCTGCGTCTTGCTGCAACTACGCACAACGCACCCCGGCACTAAGAACCGTTTCCGTCACTGCAAAAGCATCATCTTTATCGTCTTGCTGTACCCTCCTGCTTCAAGCCGGAAAATGTACACCCCTGATGAGAGACCCCTGCCATTGAAATTAAGCGAGTGGCTTCCCGGCTCCATTTCTCCATCCTGTAGCACTGCAACTCTCTCACCTGTGCTGCTGAACACCGTCCCTTTTACATACACTCGCTCAGGGATTGAAAAACTTATCACTGTTTCAGGATTGAAGGGGTTGGGGTAGTTGGGGTAAAGCTGATACCCTTTTTGTTCAGCTATTTTATCCTCTATACCGGTTGTATTGCCGTAATGAACTCCATCAATTATACATCCGACAAGAAAATCTGGCGGTGCCAGCTCTCCCGCAAATATTATCAGACCAAATTTATCTGAGATTGTTGCATCTATCCAGGCATTTAACCACCTTACCTTGATGAAATTTATTGGCTGACCAAAGTAATAACCTGACCCCTTCTCACGAACATAATTCTGAGGATTCTGGATATGGAGCGGGCGGTAGGCATATCTGTATGCAGTGTAATATGTCCATATCTCAGCAGGAATACTATCTGTCACAATCTCATCATCTGTTCTCTCATTTTCGTTAAGATCATCTATATCAAGTTTATAATTCGTCCTTGTTTCTTCATCGTTTCGTTCCCATTCATCCACCAAGGCGTCCATGTAAAAATATCTTTTATTATTTACGATGGTGTCTTTCAGCACTTTTCTATAAGTGTACAGGTTCCAATCATAATTATAATAATACCAGACATCCCCCACATGAAGAGGGTTATAGTTTGATTTAATGGTATCATTTGCCGTGGATTCCCCGCCTGAATCTTTATCTGTAACTGTTCCGGCAAGTGCCGGAACAGTTATCGTTAAAATTATAAATACTATCTCTCTCAGTTTCATATCTTTACCTATTTAAGTAAATTTATTTTAATTATCTGTAAACCGCTTCTGCCCTGCATATTAATAAAATACACTCCGGAAGAAAATTCACCCATCTCAATTTGAAATTCATGTTTGCCTTTACCTAAATATCCAGTATGAAGTTGTTTAACCTCTTCACCAAGCAGATTCATTACAGTTATTTTGTATTCTGAGTCTTCTGCTATATTCACTGTAAGCCTTGCATCAGGGTTGAATGGGTTGGGATAGGGGAGGCAAATGAATTCCTCTGCATTAACACTAATAATAAAAAACAGGGAGAATAAAATCAAACTGATTAGTTTTACCTTCTTCATAATAAATACCTCAATAAAATAAACATTTGTTATTCATAGTTACCCCTCCCCTTCAGGAAGCAGTTTATGCAAATAATGTTGTTTCAATGCAAAAACCGTAAAACAGTTTTACATCAAATGACCCGAGATATTATTAAATTGAAAAAGGGGTGTCACGAGAGGCATCTCTTTTTCCCGTATTGCAGCCTTAAAACTGCAGTAAATGTGAACCTGAGATTAAATGTTTCTGAATTGACATTAATGACTGATTCACTATCGCAAATTAAAAAAAAAAAAAAAGGAATGTCAATAGTGTGATAAAATTATTTTTTCAGTTATTATTAATAATAATTATTTCTCATTATTTCATTCGTGCTTTGAATATTCGTTTTGTTTTGATTATATGGTAATGAGTGAATATTGAGCTGAAAATTCGTGTTATTTGCTGCCTCTCCGCCGGAGAAGAAATTTCTGTTTCCTTTGTTTTGCTGCCTCACTACGCACAACGCACCCCGGCACTGAGAACAGGAAAAAGTATGAGTGTATGAATTTGTATGAGTGTTTGGTCACAACCTTGAACATTGAACAAAATAAAAAAAAGGAGGCATGAAACTCAAAACCTCCTTAAAGTCTGTTATAAGCAGTAACGTAAAGCGTTTATGTTGCACACTGTCTCGCCGCGGCGGACTGATGCCACTGAAGAAGAAGAAGCAGAATCACTTCTTATTCATATAGTATGACAGCGCTCCGGAGGGGCATTTATCAACCTGGGCTTTAATTTCTTCCGTTGATGCTCCTTCAGCATTAACCCACGGGCTTTTTCTTGTGTTAAATACCCGGGGAAGACCCCTGACGCAATTGGCGGAATGTGTGCAGAGACCTGATTGCCATACCACTGTCACCTCTCCGTTTGAATATTCTTTTTTAACATCTTTCATATTTTGCTCCTCTTTAAATTATTCAGATTTCACAAACTCATTAATCAGCGGATCCATTAACCTGAACCACAACGGCGGAATAAGGGCAAGAAGTATCATTCCGGGGTAACCTGTCGGGTGGACGGGACTTTTCTCAAAATGCCTCAGTATCTGATATTCTCTTGAAGCATTCATGTGATGATCTGCGTGTCTGGTCAGCTCAAATAAAAACCACCTGCTGATATAGTTGTTTGAGTTCCACGAATGAACCGGAGATACTTTCTCCGGCCTCCCTGAATCAGTCATCACCCTAACCAAACCGTAATGTTCGATATAATTAACAATCTCAAGCAGCGTGAACCCGATAACAGAGGCAGCAAGATAGTACCCGAATACCCTCAGGTCATACAGATGAATTATCAACCCCCAGAGCAGGAACTGACCGGCATGAAGGTATATCATTGTATTATATACGGAGATAATACCGTGTCCTTTTTTCCTGAGCCTTTCAGATTCTAACTGCCATGCACTGAGATATGAGAGAACAACAGATTTTATCAGGAAAGTGTAAACTGCCTCCCCTTTTTTTGCGCTTGCAGGATCTGCATCGGTTGCAACATTTTTATGATGCCCTCTTATATGCTCAATATAAAAATGCGGATAGCATGTGGCGATAAGTAAAAGGATTCCGGCAAAGCGGTGGCTCAGCTCTTTACGGTGAATCAGCTCGTGCGCAACCGTGATACCGATACCCCCCATAACTATTCCTGCAGCAAACACTGCCCCGAGGGTTTCATAAACTTCCCGTTCTGCAGATACAAATCCGAGGAAGCTGTACAAAACAAAATAAACTGCTGCAAGCTGCCCCCACAGAAGCAGGTAATATACCGGTTTGCTTTTCATGACTGAATATTCCTCTTCCGGCAGATTTGAATCATCGGTGCCCAGAATAAGTTCGGTCAGCGGGATAAGCGCAAAAATAAAAAAGAGTGTCCCGAAACTGTATACCCCGCCCGCAGAAAAACTCAAAACCGCACTGAGCGGAATCAGGTATGAGAGAAGGTATGGCAGAGCTCTTAATGTGTTTTTCATGTAAAATGAATAAGATTTAATGACTAATCAGCTTTCTGATCTCTCCGGTGCAGAAGAAGATACTGCAATATATGAACTTTGCCTGAATTATAATTCCCCGGGGGTTGTTATATTTGAGATCGACAAAGTTTTAATTAATGCCATACTCAGATATAAACTCACCCGAATTTAACGATAACCGTAGTTACGACTACACACGGTATGAGACCGAAGACCGGCTGGAATACTCCGTCATCGAGAAAATGATCCCTGAAAACTCAAAGGTGATAGATCTCGGCTGCGGTAACGGTTCACTGCTTGACCGGCTTAAATATAAAAAGAAATGCACTGTTACAGGAGTTGAAATTTCTGAAAGTGGTGTTGAGGTGTGCCATAAAAAAGGGATAACCTGCTTTCAGAAAAGCATAGATGTTGAACTTCCGTTTGAGAATGACAGCTTTGATTATTCGGTCTGTAACGTCACAATTCAGATGGTGATGTATCCCGAAGTGCTGCTTGAAGAGATGAAACGGATTTCTCAAAACATTATCATCTCTTTCCCTAATTTCGCTTTTTATAAAAACAGGATTGATCTGCTCACAAAAGGGAGGATGCCCCGTTACTGTCTTTTTGGCTATAACTGGTATAATACAGGTCATATTCATCAGCTTTCAATCCGTGATTTTTCGGAACTTGTCACGAAAGTCGGCGGGCTCAAAACAGCCGAAATACAAACCGTTCCCTCAAACGGAGCGCTTAAAAATTTTCTCACTTACAAAATACCTGATCTTTTTATGCTTCTGCCGGTAATCCGGCTTCAGAAGCTTTGAGACTTTTTTACTTATATGCACTATAATTTCTGTACTCTTTTTGATTCGAATTACCTGACACGCGGAATTGCAATGTACAACTCCCTCAACAGAGTCTGCAGCAATTTCACTCTGTATATTTTTGCCTTTGATAACAGAGTGCATGATATTCTTAAAGAGCGTAACCTGAAAAACGCCGTTGTAATATCACTTAAGGAATTTGAAGACGCGGAACTGCTCAAAGTAAAACCGACCAGGTCTGTTGCCGAATATTGCTGGACCTCAACTTCATCAACCGTTCTTTACGTGCTTGAAAACTTTGATGCTGATAACTGCACTTACATTGATGCTGATCTTTACTTTTACTCTTCACCTGCCCCGCTTTTTGAAGAGATGGGTGATAAATCAATACTGTTAACCGAACACCGCTATTCTCCGCAGTATAACAAGGAAGTTAAAAGCGGAAAATACTGCGTTCAGTTTGTCACCTTCAAAAAGGATGAGAAGGGGCTTAAAGCTCTCAGATGGTGGCGTGAGCGATGCCTTGAATGGTGTTATGCGTATTATGAAGACGGAAAGTTCGGGGATCAGCTCTATCTTGATGACTGGACCACCCGCTTTGAAGGTGTCCATGAGCTTCAGCATCAGGGGGGCGGACTTGCAGCATGGAATGTTCAGCAGTATGAGTTTACTAAAGCTGCGGATGAATTCACAGGGAAGGTGAGCGCCACCGGAGAAAAATTTGACGTGATATTTTATCATTTCCACTACCTCCGGTTTTTCAGAAACGGTGAGGTGGAGCTCGGCAGAAGAACGCTTACTGATCAGGTTCTGAGTTATTTTTACAAACCTTACATCAGGGAGCTGCTTGAGCTTAAAGACGAAATCTCAAAGAATTATCCCGGGTTTGACCCCAACGGCGCGGGCATGAAACCATCAGGGCTTAAAGCAAGTCTTATTACAGTTTACCGCAAGATTAACAAAGTTTATAACATTTTCGAAATAAATAAATTTCTGAGCAGATAATGGCCTATTTCATAGATCTTAAAACAGTCACTGATAACAGAGGAAGCCTTACGGTTATTGAAGATGCGCTCCCTTTTGAAGTCAAAAGAATTTATTACATTTATGGCGCAGATGGTTCAAGGAGAGCGGCTCACCGCCATATACAGACTGTTCAGGCAACTATCTGCCTTCACGGAAGCTGCGAGGTTTACAACAATAACGGAGAAAAGAAAGAAAATTTCGTTCTTGATGACCCCTCAAAATGCCTTATACTTGAACCGAGGGACTGGCACGTAATGCACAACTTCAGCAATGAAGCAGTGCTCCTTGTGCTTGCTTCATCAAAGTATGACAAAGCCGATTACATCCACGAGGAATATAAATGATTGAGTACGAAAGCCTTAAAGAACTTAACAGGCCTTTTTTTGAGGAGTTTTCACATTCATTTCAGAAAACGCTGAACAGCGGCTGGTATATTCTCGGAAACGCAGTCAAAGAATTTGAATCAGAGTTTGCGGGTTATCTTGGTTCTGCGCATTGCTTAGGCGTGGCTTCGGGGCTTGATGCACTTATACTGGCACTTAAAGCATTTGATTTTGAGCCCGGCTCAGAGGTTATAGTACCCTCAAACACTTACATAGCTACAATACTTGCAACCATGCACGCGGGGCTTAAGCCGGTTCCGGTTGAACCCGATATAAAGACATATAACATTAATCCCGCTCTCATTGAGGAAAAAATCACCCCGAAAACCAGGGCAATCATGATTGTTCATCTTTACGGCAAATCATGCGATATGGATCCGATTATGGCCGTTAAGGAAAAGCACAACCTGAAACTAATTGAAGACTGCGCACAGAGTCACGGGGCAACATACAAAGGAAAAATGACGGGCACATTCGGAGAGTTCGGGGCATTTTCTTTTTACCCCACAAAAAATCTTGGTGCGCTGGGTGATGCGGGTGCTGTTGTTACAGATGATCCCTCTCTCGCAAAACGGATTGCACGGCTGAGGAATTACGGCTCAGAAGTAAAATATTACAATCAGGAGGTGGGGTATAACTCAAGGCTTGATGAGATGCAGGCAGGATTTCTTTCGGTTAAACTCAGGCGTCTCGATGAAATTAATTCTCACAAAAGGAAACTCGCATTAATTTATGAAGAGAACCTGAGTAACAACTTTATCAAACCGGTTATTCACGCTGATTATTCCGATGTTTACCACATATATAATATAAGGCATCCTGAAAGAGATAAACTGAGGGCTTATCTGCTGGAAAACGGCATCAGGACTGAAATTCATTACCCTGTTTCACCAAATAAACAGCAAGCAATGCAGGGAATAATTGACGGGGATTACCCCGTATCAGAAGAAATTCACGCAACAACCCTTAGCCTCCCTGTTTCATTCTGCCACTCAGAAGAGGATATCATTAAAGTAACAGAAGTGCTGAACAGATTTTAGAGACCTATGAAGCCAGAAAACAAAACACCTGAAATGACTTTTTCTTACAGTAAAACCTACCGCTTTATTTACAGGTACGGTAATATCGTAATGACTTTTTTATCTCTCCTTTACATTTCACCTTTTCTTATGAAACCTGAGAAAACGACTCAGGATATAGTTTTTCTGGTCTTTATTTTTCTTATTATTTTTCTGCTCGACTGGTATTTCATCTCTCTCATTAAGGTTCTCCCCTATAAAATAGAGACTACGAAAGACGGACTCAGGTGCTCTGATTACTTTTACGGACTCACTAAAGTGACAGAAATAAAGTTTAATGAAATTACACGGCTGAAGGGGGGCATTTTTGACGGCAAGCCGACCGGTGTAATGAAAATTTTTACCGGAGAGGGGAAAGAATCTGTGGCATTCTTTCAGAAAATGAACAAGTCTGAAACGCTTGTGGCTATTATTCTGAGTAATGTAAGGAAAGAGCTTTATGATGAGGTAATTAAAAACCTCGGTGAGACCGGTCAGATTCTGAAATCAAAGAGGAAATCTAAATCTTAGTTCTGATAATGCCGGCAAGTTTACGGGCAACCTCTTTTCTGTCAAACTGCGCAATAAACTCAGTATCAGTCCTGAACTGACCCGCCCTCTCAAAAAATTCCTGCGGTGAATCGTTAAATCCGAATATCATTCCCGCACCTGATTTTTCAAGAATTGCCTTCACTTCAGGATTATCTTCACCAAAGGCCAGCACGGGTTTACCGGTTCTGAGGTATTCAAAAAGCTTTCCGGGAAGATGTCTTTTCTCCATTGCACAGACCCACAGGTAATCAGCAGCCATCACCTCATTTATCATGTCATTGTAACTCAGGAAACCGAGGTAATCTGTGTAAGGATCAAGCCCAGCTTCCGTAACCGATTTTCTGATACCGGGGCTCACGGTACCGGTGAATCTAAGACGCAGATTTTCTCCCGAGTCAATTTTCTCTTTAAGGTATCCCCACATTTTCACAGGATTCTGGAAATCAAAAATATTTCCGGAATGCATCAGCACTTTTGCATCCCCCTCTTTTTTTATTTCCGGCAAATTCTCAAACTTGAATCCGTCATAACCCCAGAACAGCACATCGCTTTTACCTTCGAGAAAGGGATACTTCTTTTTATACTCGCTCAGAGTTGTTGCGGTCACAAAAAACACTTCTGATGCCGCCTGAAACACTTTCCTTTCAAACGCAGAATCTATTCTGAGGGTCAGAGCGCTCCTTTTCTGCCCCTGATAGTAGGCTATATCCATCCATGGATCAATCAGCACCGGGAAAAAAGGGACCCTAAGTTCGGAAGATAATCTTTTTGCTATCAGGTGAGTTGAATGCGGCGGACCCATGCTCACTATAGCATCAAAACCGGTTTCTTTAAATATCCTTTTCCCCTCCTTAACCGCATATGGGAACCAGCCGATACGCGCATCGGGCACAAAAAGATTCATACGTATCCATACCGCTATTTTGTGCCGAGGGTCATCATTTTCTTTTGAAATTGTTTCTGATGCAACCAGCACACTGTCTTTTCCCTTGCCCGTGAATTTTCTGTAGATATCAAAAGGTTCAAAAACGGGCGATTTATAAACCCGTAATCCTTCAGGCACTTCTTTCAGCAGGCTTTCATCTTTCTGGGTGAAGGTCTCTTCTTCAACTGTCAGCACCATGGGATCAAATCCGTGCTGAGGCAGATACTGAATCATCCTTAGGGGAAACTGCAAGGAAGCTTTGCCTGATGGCGGCCAGAAGTATGTAAGGAAAAGGATCTTTTTCACTATGAGGTTCTCGTCCCGATATATTTAATCACGTCTGATTCTCCGTTGTGGAGGGCTCCTTCATTAAGGGTAACGGTATCCTTGGAGAAGAGATCAAACTCAAGCTCTATAAAATCTTCCGCAATTTCAGCCAGTGAATAAAGCAGATCAGGGTTTTTGGGCCCTCCTGTGTTCTTGCCAAGCTGTGTCTTGTCATAAGCCATAAAGATTAATTTGCCGTCGGGTTTAAGCGCCCGGGCCATTTTTCTGTGAAATGACTCCCGCAATTCAGGCTCAAGATGCACAAAAACCAGCGCAACTGCATCATAAGCTGCCTCTTCAGGTTCAAACCGTGAAAGGTCTTCAACAGCGTAATTTATTTTCACAAGTTTTTCTTCAGCCAGGTTCTCTGCCTTCTTTTTTGCTGCTTCACTCCAGTCAAGCGCATCAACCTGCCAGCCCAGTCCTGCGGCAAACACTGCGTTTCTGCCTTCACCTTCCGCGGGGAGGAGAATCCGCCCCGGAGTTAATTTTGACAACGTCTCTCTGAAAAATTCATTTGGTTCTTTACCGTAAACATATTCTTCTGAACTGAATCTGTCTTCCCAGTTCCCTTTTACGGGATTTAAGATCGTACTCATTTTATATTCTGTAAAAATTCAAAAAATAGATCATTAAAGATAAAATCTCTTTCTGACCTGACCTAAAACGAAACAGGCCGCTGCCGTTTTTAGTTGTTTTCAGGTTTTGTGATGCCATGGGTTATGGGGCTGAAGCCCCTTTCTTTGGGGCATCGTTTTCCGTCGGCTGAAGCCAACGGCAAGAGAGGATCGGCATTTGTGATTTTGTTTAAGGGTGCTGCTCACAATGGGGTAGAATATTTGGTGCAGGTGGTTTATTCGCAGCATAAATGTACCGATCCCGATAAATCGGGACGGCGTTACAGTCAGCACTACAGACTGCTTCTATTAATAATTATAGACTTCTCAAGGGTGCCCCATGTCCGTTGGCTGAAGCCAACGGCAAGAGAGGATCGGCATTGGTGATTTTGTTTAAGAATGCTGCTCACAATGGGGTGGAATATTTGTTGCCTTAGGTTTTAGCCGGCGGACAAGAATTCTCAGCCCCCGGTTTTAACACATCCTTGTTTCATAAAGAATGAATCGACTGATCTTTTCAAATCCCTGCAGGGGATTTCCGTTTGTAGCCGGATTGATACCCCTGCGCAAATCTATCTCCGTCAGGAGATTCCCGTGAGATACCCGGCTGCAGGATCAACCCGGAAAGGGTTGAATATCTGCAGAAAATAAATTACCCTCAAGAACCGTCAATGTCTGCGTTACAGTTAGCACTGCAAACGGTATTTATCAGGGAATTACGGACTGCACAATGCCTCCCGCCAAATGAGCAGACACAATAATTTTATATATTTGCACAAAACAAATTATTAATTCAGACGTGATTGTTTTGAGAGATTTACGGAAGCTGATTGTTGTAGGTGATAAGGTGCTTATCAGATCTGCCGAGGATAATAATAAAACCAATTCAGGACTCTACCTTCCGCCCGGTGTATCGGAAAAGGAAAAGGTGCAGAGCGGATATATTATTAAAGCCGGTCCCGGATATCCCATTCCTCCGCTCGTTGATGAAGAGGAACCATGGAAAGAAAAAAAGGAATCTATGCGGTATATCCCGCTTCAGGCTAAAGAAGGAGACCTGGCAATTTTCCTGAGACGTGAAGTGATTGAGATTGAGTATGAAAAGGAAAAGCTCCTGATTGTGCCCCAGTCTGCCATTCTGCTGCTGATAAGAGAAGATTTTCTCGGGTTCTGATTTCAGGCTGCGGGGAGCCGGGTAAAATCCGGCAGCGGAATCTTATATCTCCCCATAGTTGCTCCTGGCAGGAATAAACATTACTGACTTTAATCCAGCTCCAGCCTGAAGAATTCGTTTAAAGAATGAAAGACGGGCACTCCGGCGCTTTTTAATCTCTCATAGCTCTGGTGCCCCGAAGCAATGAGTATGGAATCAACCCCAATCTCATCAGCAACTTCATGATCATGAAGGGTATCACCAACCATAAGAATCTTTTCATGATCCTTCCTGATCTTTTCAACCAGCATTTTGCCGTTTTCCAGCTTGCTTGCAGCCCAGATATTATCAAGGCCTGAGATATATTCGAAATTTTCCTTAACGCCGTTTTTCTCCACGATGTTCAGCAGTCCGTGAAGCGTGTACGCCGAAAGTATTGATGATTTAATGCCGTGTTCTCTGAGATAAGCAAGCAC
>JABWCA010000420.1 GCA_013359345.1 Ignavibacteriaceae bacterium | reverse complement strand
AGGGCAGTGCCTCCCGTGAGCACATCGTAAATTTTAAATGTCATTGCATAATCGCCGTCAGCTGCTGCCGCACCTGAGACTTCTCTTAAAACTCCCTGCAATGAGAGCGTTGATGGTGTCTGACCGTAAATAACACCAACGGTAAGAAGAAAAACCAAAAGTAGGAAAGTGTTTTTCATTATAACTGCTTTCTGTTTTGTTTATGATTGTTATATGTTTTTTAAATTCAGATTTCATAACCCTGATCAGGCTGTTTTCAGCCTTATCAGGCAATTATTTCATTTTAAGGGCATATTTTAATAAAGCCGATGTACCGGTAATGCCCAGACGTTTGCAGATATTGGAACGGTGATTCTCAACCGTTTTCGGGCTGAGCCCCAGTTCTTCGGCTATCTGTTTTGTTGTTTTCTCGGTTGCAATGAGGCTGAGAATCTCTTTCTCAGAATGCGAGAGTTTAGTGCCGGGCTGAATAATCCTTCTTGAAGATTTTTTTGCGGGAGTGCCGCCGGTATCCTGCTCCATATGAAATTTCACTTTTATTAGTTATGAAAGACAATTTTATCTGAAGCAAAGTTAGTTTAATGCAGGGGGTAAAGAAATAGGGGTTCACACTCAAATTATAGGGGTTCTGGGGGTTACCCCCCAGAAAAATGAAGGGGTTATGCGTTTTTCAGCCTTGATTCAGGGCAAAAAACCGATAATCCGGCAAATACTTTTAAAATTAACGATTTATTCAAATTTTGATTTATTCTGCATTGCATACCTCAACAGGGCAGAAGTGCCTGATATGCCAAGTTTCCGGCAGATGTTACCGCGGTGGTTTTCTATGGTTTTTTCAGTGACAAACAATACTGAAGATATCTCCTTGCTTGACTTGCCTTCACCTATCAGTTTCAGTATCTTTTTTTCAGCCGAAGTGAACAGTTCATCCTTCCCGGACGGTTTTAAGTCTTTTCGGTGAGTGAGCACTCCCGTAAGCTGGGGTGAAAGATATATACCGCCTGTGGCAACGGCATCTATTGCGAGCGTTACCTGACTGACCGCATTTTCTTTCAGAACGAATCCCCTCACGCCGAAACCGAGAGCACGGCGGACTATGTTCTCGTCATTGAACATTGTCAGCAGGATAATTTTCTGATCCGGATTTTCCTTCAGGTATTGTTCCGCAATCTGCAGACCGTCTAACCCGGGCATCTGCAAATCAAGCAGCGCAATATCCGGTTTAATTCGTCGGATCTCAGCAAGGGCATCATCACCGTTTGTTGCCTGCCCGCATATTTCAGCGTCATCACGCCTGCCTATTATACTGATAAGTCCTGCCAGAAAAACAGGATGATCGTCGGCTATGAATATTGATATTTTCGGTTCCATTTTCACACCAAAGGTATAGTTAATTCAAGCTGCATTCCGTTACCCGTTGAAGAGGCCAGAGAAAATTCTGCCCCCAGGAGTTTTGCTCTGGCTTCCATGCTGTAAAGACCAAATCCCAGCCCGTTTTCACCGGGCTTTTTTGCATTAAAGCCCTTTCCGTTATCCTGCACGAAGAATTTTATGATTCCATCAAGAACACTTAACCTGAACCGAACCAGATCAGCACCTGAGTGTTTAATTATATTATTAAGCGCCTCCTGAGCAATCCTGAACAAATGAAGTGACTGATCATCTGAAAGGAGATGATCAATGTTGTCAATTTCTGCAATTATCTTAATTCTTGATGATTTCTCAGCCTGGCGCACCATGTCCCTCATTGTTTCGGTCAGCCCCAGCCTTTCCAGATGCACAGGACGAAGGTTTTTGGAAATGCGCCGCAGATCCTGAAGCAGTTCGGGCACTATGCGCACAAACATCTGCAGAAAATCAGCCGAGGCCCTTTCGGGATGTT
>JABWCA010000419.1 GCA_013359345.1 Ignavibacteriaceae bacterium | reverse complement strand
TTGAAATTTTTTATTCACTTGATGAAAATACCGGACTAAATTTTAACGGCAGTTTGTCATCCAGGCATAACTCGTTCAGTTACGACGAATCTATATTCGCATTCAGGAAGGAAGAGAGAGATCTCAGCTTTTTACCATCTGCCGATAAAAAATTCTTTCCATACTATGAGGTGTTTGGTGAGATTGAGCATTATTTCTCAGAATCAAACTATATGAAAGCTGCGGCAGGTTACAGAAGCAAAGTTTTTTATGACGAATTTTTCGGGGGGAAAAATAATCATGAAATAACCTCGCTGGTTATTCCCCTCCAGCTCAATAATACAATTAGTGATTTCTATTCTTATGAAGCAGAGATTCAGGGAGAAAGGGTGTACGATAATTTTAACAGGGGACAGGAAGTGTTCTACAATCTTTTATTTACTTTTATCAATACAGTTAAATCAAGCCTCACACTTACACTGAGATATGAACTTACAGACAATAACCATGATCTATCGGGTAAAAAAAACTGGTTTACAATTGAAGCCGGTTACAGGATAAATCAGGGTAATTCGGCAGTCATTTCTTACGGAAGTGAAAGAGGCGGTCAGATTTGTTCTAACGGTGTTTGCAGATATATTCAGCCGTTTGAAGGTTTCAGAGTTTCATTATTAAGTAATTTTTAGGAGAATAAGATGAATAAAATATCATCCTTATTACTGGTCTTGTTGCTGACATTTTCAGTTTATCCCACAGATAAAAAGGTGCTGGTTGAGGTATTCACTAATTCACATTGCACTATCTGCCCCTCTGCACATTCTGCACTTAATGCTTATGCAGCCAACGGGACTTATAAAAATCAGATTACATATATCTATTATCATATGTCATTCCCATATTCTGACGACCCGTTAAATCAGCATAACACAGCAGATCTGGCCGCAAGAAATTCATATTACGGTCCGTTTTCTTCCACTCCCCGGGCCATGTTTGCAGGCACAGTTCAGAACAATAATTATTCTGCATGGGGAGGAATATTAGATGGTCTTGCGCAGCAGGTTTCACCTCTCGAAATTACGCTGTACGGATCGGTCGCAGGAAATCAGCTTTCAATAACGGCTAATGTTAAACAGACTGCTGCGATAAATGACCCTGCTCTGGTTATTCAGTTTGTTGCCGTTGAGAACGTTAATTACACGGGAAGGAACGGGATTTCAGTTCATAAAAATGTGATGAGAAAAATGTTTCCCGGCAACGGCGGACAGCCGTTCACTCCGGTCCTGAACCAGAATGTGCCGGTAAATAATGATCTTACTCTCAGCAATGTGTGGAATACTTCAGAGCTGGGTTTTGTTGTGTTTGTTCAGGATACAAGGACTAAGGAGGTTTTGCAGTCTCAGTACATCTCTTACACAGAGCTGGTTTCAACCACAGCAGAAGAAGAAACAATCAGACCTTTTGCTTTTAATCTGGAACAGAATTATCCGAATCCGTTCAATCCTTCAACAACTATCAATTATACGATTGAAAACGGCGGATTTGTAACACTCAGTATCCACAATGTAATTGGTGAGACCGTTGCCGTACTGGTAAACAGATATAAGAATGCAGGAAGATATTCAGCCGATTTTACTGCTGATAACCTGCAAAGCGGAATATACTTTTATAAACTGCAGTCCGGCAGCTCGGTAATAACAAAAAAAATGTTGCTCGTTAAATAAAAATTATTTTAATTTTTTGAAATATTTCTTAAATTTGAAGTCTTATTTTTAAATAGCTATGCTATTTGGAGAGCTGGCAGAGTGGTTGAATGCGGCGGTCTTGAAAACCGTTATACCCTTTACGGGTATCTGGGGTTCGAATCCCTAGCTCTCCGCGAATAAATGCTAAGTGCATGCACTTAG
>JABWCA010000418.1 GCA_013359345.1 Ignavibacteriaceae bacterium | reverse complement strand
ATTCAGGACAGAAATGACCTCGAAATAAGCAAATTCGATGATTTTGTTTCTAACGGACTGAACTTCACAGTTGAGATGGAGACGGGCACCGGCAAGACTTATGTTTACCTCAGGACAATCTTTGAGCTGAACAAGAAATACGGATTCAAGAAATTTGTCATTGTAGTCCCAAGTATCGCTATCAGGGAGGGTACACTTAAAAACATTGAGATTACCCGCGACCACTTCAGGACTCTCTACAATAATGTGGAATTTGAGTACTTTGTTTACGATGGCAAGAAAGCGAACAAACTGCGGGGCTTTGCCACAAGCAATCAGATCCAGATAATGATCATTAACATTGACTCATTCCGCAAGGATTTCTCCGATAGCGAAGATGATAAAAAGAGTAATGTTATTTTCAAGGAAAACGATAAGCTTTCCGGCAGGAAGCCGATCGAGTTCATCCAAAGCACCAATCCTTTTGTGATAATTGATGAACCTCAAAGCGTTGACAATACACCAAAATCACAGGAGGCAATTAAAGCACTCTCCCCACTTTGTGTCTTCAGATATTCAGCAACGCATCGTGAACTTTATAACCAGGTCTATAAACTCGACCCCATACGTGCGTTTGAACTAAAGCTGGTTAAGCAGATCGTCGTGGCACAGGTCACCAGTTCCAGCACCTTTAATGATGCGTTCGTTAAATTAAATGAAGTGGATAACAGATCCGGGCTTAGAGCAAAGATCACGATCCAGGTCCAGCAGAAAGACGGTGTGAAAGAGAAGGATTTTTGGGTAAAAGCAGGGCATGATCTGTACACTTTGTCTAATGAAAGGGCTCATTACAGGAACGGATATCTCGTCCAGGAGATTAGCGCGGAAAAGGGGAATGAGTACATCGATCTCGGTATTGGCAGGGTCTATCTTGGTGAAACAAAAGGAGGAATGAGGGACGAAATAGTTGAGAATCAAATCCGAAACACCATTCAGAAGCACCTGGATAAGGAATTGCAGGTGCGCAAAAGAGGGATTAAGGTTCTTTCTCTGTTTTTTATCGACCGGGTTCATAACTACAGGGCGTATGATGAGCAAGGAAACCCGGTTAAGGGGAAATTCGCGAAGATTTTTGAAGAGCAATACGCGGAGTTGATCTCCCTTCCAAAATACAAAGAATTGAATAAGTTCGATGTAGCCGCGATCCACGACGGCTATTTTTCGCATGACAACAAAGGTATCTTAAAGGATACAAACGGTGTAACTTTATCGGATTACAGTACATACGACAGGATCATGAAGGAGAAGGAGAAGCTTCTTTCGTTTGATGATCCCCTTAAGTTTATCTTTTCACACTCAGCGCTAAGGGAGGGGTGGGATAATCCGAATGTTTTTCAGATATGTACCCTGAACGAAACAAAATCGACTCTCAAAAAGCGGCAGGAAATTGGAAGAGGACTCAGGTTACCCGTGGATCAGGAGGGCAGCAGGGTATTTGACGATGTAATAAACAAGCTGACCGTTGTGGCAAATGAGAGTTATGATGAATTCGCAAAAACACTTCAAAAGGAATATGAGGATGATTGCGGAGTAACATTCGGCAAGATCTCGAAATATGCGTTCAGCCGGTTGCATGCCGGTCAGCACGATCCGGAAGTGAAGATTGGCAGAGTGCGGTCAGAGGGTATATGGAATGACTTGGTGAGCAGCGGCATCCTGGATGCGAAAGGCAAGATCACGCAAAAGTTTAACCCCTCAGCCCCCGGATTCAGTTTGGGCGTGAAAAACATTGACCCGGCCATTGAGGCTGAAATCATTGAGATAATTGAATCATACCAGTTAGACCGGCACATCAGGAGAGATGAAGAACCGAAAAAACTGCGGTTAAAATCTGAGAAGGAGCTTG
>JABWCA010000131.1 GCA_013359345.1 Ignavibacteriaceae bacterium | reverse complement strand
AAGTTCTTTAGAGATCTGTTCCAGCGTACGGATCTCAATTGTATTCTGCTCAAGGGCATGGTCCAGTTGCTCCTCAGTTACTCCCAGATACTCTGTAAGTTGCTTATACGTGAGCTTACGCGAATTCAGAACAGCGATGATGCGTTCTTTCAGATTGGGAACTGTATTGTGTAATTCTGCTTCCATAAATACACGTATCAGTTTTGCGGAGGACCGTCCGGCTGTCGTGGCTTCGGAATTTCGCTCTTGAAAATCTTTTGATAATCCTGAAAGGTCATTGTTTTCTCTTTCTCTTCCGCGTAATAATGCAGATACGGTTCAAATTGTTCAGGAGGCATGTATCCTTGAAGAATTGAAATTGTTGTTCGCTCCTTACCGATAAATGCGTATGAAGGGTAGGAGAGTCGACCTTGTAAAACGGCGATGGCAAAATCATGAGCACTACGCGTCCCTACCGGGCCTCGGTTAAAAAACTTCTGGCCATTGAACGTTACGGTGTCATGCGTTTCAGCATCGAAGCGAACGCAATAGTAATTCGCATTCATATACTTCGCGATAATCGGATGCGAGAACGTATTTGCGTCCATCACTTTACACCATCCGCACCAGCTTGTAGTGAAGTCTACAAAAATTTTACGCGGAACAGAATCACTCAGGCGTTGAGCTTCTTCCATCGTGTACCATTTCACTTGTTCTGTGGCAGGTTTAACCGCCGGAGGATCACCCGGACGGAATGCTGATGAACCGATATATACAGCCGCAACAGCTGTAATTGCAAAAAGAGAAAACAATTTCTTCATGGCATACGAATTTAAGAAAAAACCCCGCATCTGCGGGGTTTTTTGTTTTAAACGCCTGCAGTTACGTTAAGAATTTATGCAGGGGGTCATTGGTACTCCGAAGGAGTGCCTTCGGTATGCCGAAGGCATCCCTTCGGGCTCCCAAAGGGATGGCTTCGCCAGTTTCCATTAGCTCCCACTATCACCCCGCACTTAGCGGGGTTTTTTGTTTTAAACGCCTGCATTTACGTTAAGAATTTATGCAGGGGGTTATTGGGTCCTCCAAAGGAGTGCCTTCGGCATGCCGAAGGCGTCCCTTCGGGCTCCCAAAGGGATGGCTTCTTTAATTCAAACTGTATGTGCGCTACCCTTATTCTCATTCCATTAATACAATCCGGAAGTGCGGATAAACGGGAACGGGAAGAGTTATTAATTTCGCTGAAAATTCAGCACTTAGTAAAGGTAAAGATTCAGCGGATACAAAAAACGGGAGGCACAAATAAAATCTGCACCCCCGTTAAGATGAGCAAAGTAAAATTCCTTACTTGATCAGTAACATCTTAATTGTTGAGGAACCTGTACCGGCATTTAATCTCATAAAATAGACACCGCTCGCAAGCGAGCCGTTTCGGGCTGTGATGTCATAAAGCAGTTTGTATCTTCCTGCTTTCCTGAATTCATTAAATACCGTCTCCACCCTGCTGCCAAGAATATCATAGACAACAAGGCTCGCCTCTGTATCCTGCGGGATATCATACAGGATTGTTGTTGACGGATTAAACGGATTCGGGTAGTTCTGATACAGCCTGAACTCAGCAGGAACAAAGTTAAGCTTGTAAACAAGATTTTCTCCTGCTATCAGATTACCGCCCTTTCCGAATCCCTTGTAAGAGATCAGAATAGAATCACCCTCGGTGATCTTATAATTATCCATCCTGTATCTGATTACAGCCTGTTTCACTCTCGGAGCATCATCTGTGAGATAAGCCTTCTGGATAGCATACAAATCTTCCCTCTCGTTTGACAATGACAAGGTCAGCACACCTGAATCAGAATTGTCATTGTCAGGACTTACAAAATATACAGAATCAAGCTTTATGCTCTGTGATCCGATGCCAAGAGTGAAATCGGCCAGGACAACCGAATCAAATTCCGCAGGCAGATTAATAACTATACTGTCAGTTCCGCTGCTGAAGTTTGCATTAACCCGCTTATATTCATCAGTTTCCGTGAAAACAGAACTGACTGATGCGTTGGATAATGAAATGTTGAGTTTAAAGTTCCATATCCTGGCAAAAGTAAATACATCCTCATAATTCAGAAGACTGTTGCCAATAATCCGTATTTTATCCTCAGGTTCGCCTGCATACGGTGCGAGATCCACCGCTTTTCTGTTGCCTGATAACCAGGCATTCACAAAAAGACTTACGTCATTAGCATTTAATACACCTCTTTGATCTCCCTCAAAAGCAAGATCACCAGCCATCAGTGTCTGATATCCGGAATTAAAAACAGTCTTATTTCCGAATTTATCACGAATCTCAAACCGCAGGGCATAATCGGTTTCACATGATAATCCATCAACTATCAAACCGTCAGGATTGCGTGTATCAATAACCGGATTCGTTTGAAACAGAGTTGTATCTTCCTCTGTGGATCTGTAAACCGTGTAATATATTGGTCCGTTGATGTCTTCTGCTTCCTTATTCAGTTTTAGCCTGACTTTATCCCAGCCAAGTGTATCCGGAATCTGAGAAATTTCAAAATCCTGCTTACTGAACCGCGGCGCAAGATTATCAATTCCCACATTATTAACATCAACGCTGAAAACGACCCCGAGGTTAGAATTCATCGTGAATCTGAAGTTATATTTAGTTTCTTTATCCTTAAAATCAACCAGATTACTCATTGAGTTCCAGGCAATCTGACCCGTACCGAATCCCAGATTGTTTAAATTATTGCTGGTAAAGGTGGATAACGGAATAGGATAGTAATTACTGTCCCTTTCATACTCAAAATTTATTAATTGAAGGATTTCACCCGGCGTATTTACGGTGTAAGAGAACAGAATAATGTTACTCTGATAAATCTCAAACGGGATTATATTCGGAAAATCGGCTATCATCAGTGAATCATCACTCATATCAGATATCTGGTAATCATTCTGATCGGTGATTATTATTCTCACATTTGCCGATTTATATTTTTCCTCAACAATCCATTTGAACTCTTTATTTGTGACCGGCACAAATGACTGAAGAATTGACTTTGTCATGCCCCCGTCTCTTGAAATCCAGATTCTTATTGAGTCAATGTTTTCAGAATCCCATGAAATAGTCTGTTCCGAACCGATATCCCAGGCAACACGTGAATTTGGCGAAGCAACCTCAAGCTTTGCGATGATGAAATTCGTTGCCGAAGTACTCGTATCTTCCAGTGCAGAAATACTTCTTATCCTGAGTCTGCATTTTTTCGTCGGATTATCCGGTACCAGCCAGTCAAATTTTTTATCTGATGCGGGAAGATCTGTCGCATTATCAATCGGATTCCAGCTAAGCCCTTCATTATCTGAGTAATCAAGTGCAACCCGTTGAACAGCAGATCCGGCGGCGGTCCATTCAATCCTGAATGCTTTCCCGGCCTGCAGCAACTTTGAACCGGCCAATGAATAGTTTTTTATCTTCAGATATGCAAGATTAAACGGGCTTGATTTAAGACTCATCAGATTCAGATCAGCATTCTGCAGTCTTATAATAACACCTGTTTTTGCATCATTGATGTCGCTGTTTGTAACGTCCCAGATTAACCTGCCGTCTGATGCATCAATTCCATTTTTAATATTAAGCCAGGAAATACCGTTATTAGTGCTGAAATCTATATTCAGGCGTTCTATTGTGCTGTCACTATGATTCCACTGAATAAGCACCTTTGAACCATATGACATCTGAGGTTCGGGAGTAATGATCTTGAGATAGTGGATACTGAATAAATCATCAGTCAGGTCATATGCTTCAGAACTGGTATGATCCCTTATCAGAATCTGCGCCTTTTTAGTTGCAAGCTGTATATCATCAGGAATCTCCCAGTTATACTGCCCTGAGTCAGCTCTGAGATTCGACCGTATGATTGCCTTCTGCTGACCGTCTACCAATAATATAAGGTCAACAGTATTTATAAATCTGGAACTCCATTTTATTGGCACTGTTTCACCGGTCATATAGAATGCTCCTTTACCCGGCGAAAGCAGTTTAAGTTCGCTGACAGTAAAAATGCTGTCAGAAATATCTGAGATTGAAGATGGGTTGGATGTTCTGGAAATCTTCAAAAGACAATTCTGAGATGGGTTTGCCCCTATCTGCCAGTTGATTTTTTTACCTTCCGAGTTTGCATCAATGCTGTTCATACCATCCGGCAGATACCAGCTTTCTCCGTTATCGGTTGAATACTCTATCCTTATGTAATCTATATTTTTAGTATTATTCCATTTAATTTCAGTCACTGAATTTGCCAGGAACACTTCACCACCGTTGGGTCTGAGAAGTTTTAATCCGCCAAACACAAAGTATTTGCTGAAGCTGTTAATTTGCGGAGTATTTATATCTGTTATCTGCAACTGAACGTTGTTCAGGTCATCTGCACTGTAAAGTGATGAATCCTCAGAATTAAGATCCCAGTCAAAGTACCCTGTCGAAGCCAGCAGGTTCCCGGCATTGCGCACATCCTGAAATTCACCGTTAACGTTATACCTGTATCTGAGCTTAATCCTTGATACATTGCTGCTTGCTTCCCATCTGATCCTGTATGTTCCGGGTATTCTGACAAATTCCCGCTCCACAGGATTTTTAATTTCCAGTTTTTTTATCTTATTTCCTGTACCGCTTGAATCGGATACAATCCAGTCACTGCCCACCAGTTCCACCATTACAAGACAATCATCCGATGAGTTATCGGGTACTGTCCACTCGTACGAACCGGAATCTGCCGGGAAATTCAAAGCAATATCAACCGTATCCTCACTCCTGCTGAATCTGTAACGGAGATTTACATAATCAACGTTTTCTGATTTAACCCATTTTATTTCTTTAGCTTTTCCAGACTGGAACACTTCACCGGGCAGAGGTGATGTGAGTTGAATCCTGGCGATTCTGATATTAAAAGGCAGAACAGAATTCACGAGCGGGTTATTCAGATCCGTTATTTTTATTATCACATTATCAGAAGCAAGATTCTGCGGAACCGGCCAGTTATAGCTGTTTACGCCGTTATTGGTAATATGACTCGGGGTTATAAGCTGAAAGTTACTTGCTCCCTGCGCGGAATACTCTATTTTAATATTCTGAACGTTTCTGCTTTCCCATTGAATTTTATACGTCTTTCCGGCCATCGCATACTTTTTATTCTGAATGGGGTCTAGCTGCAGAAATGGTTTATAGAGCCTGAATTTTCCCGTTATCTCAGAGTATTTCCCGTCATCGGTTACAAGTTTTACGTAGGCCTTTTCAGTCAGCAGGTCTTCGGTTACATTCCAGTTAAAAGATGTGTCATACTGACTTGCCGTCCCGATGGGAATCGGAGTTGATGATAAAGTGTCAATATAAAGGAATAATGACAGATCAGAATTAAGTTCATTTGCTCTGAATAGAATTTTATGAGTTTTCCCAACCTCCCAGTTCGCCAGCGAATCCGGAGAAATTACTTTTATTGAGGCTACCCTGAAAGGCTGTGATTGATCCCTGACTCTCAGTTCTGAGCCTGTTGCAGAGATTCTGATTCTGGCTGATGGTGAGTAACTTCCCTCCGGGCATTCCCACGCATAACTGTTTTCATTTAAGACGCCTCTTTCTATAATCTCTGCGTCAGTAAAACTGCCATTCCTGGAATATTCAAGATCAACCCTGTCAATTGAAGAAGTCTTAGTGAATGTGATATTGAATACTCTTCTTTCCTGTATAATGCTCGCAGAGACCGGTGTTATCAGATTGAGATCACCAATTACAAAAGGACTTATGCTCTGGCTTACGACACTATCCGCACCAATATCGGCCAACCGTAAACGGAGTCTGCCGTTTCGTGTCGGAACATTAGGCATAGTAAAACTTATACTGCCTGCTGAAGCAATTATATTATCATCTATTGTTACTGCATTCTGGTTCTGATCATAAATCAGGTCAAGTTTCAGCCTGGATGCGAATGTGCTGACATCCCAGTTTACCGTGTACTGCTCTCCCGACTGATAAAACACAAACTCATTAAATGAAGTCAGGTTTAGTCTGTATACTTTGAGAGGCTGATCACATATATCATAGTATTGAGGATATTCAACGCTTGTAATCTTCAAACGGACGTTTTCGGAATTAAGCAGATTATCCAGAGTAAACGTGTAAAAACCGGCAGCAGCAGGAATTCTTTCTGTAACAGGTAAAAATGTGATTCCGCCGTCATATGAAATTTCAAGACGGAGGGTATCTGTCAGAATTGAATTCCATGTTACTGTCAGACTTCTGCCTGCCTGAAAAGAAGCAGCAGAATTGGGCGATGTTATTAATACTGCGGGCTTAAATATTCTGAATCCGTTCTCATTTTCGGAAAAAATATCAGGATTAAAACTATCCTGCACTCTTATTTTACAGTTATCCGAAGAGAGGTCCGGAACTGTCCAGTCATATACTCCCTGCCCTCCGCTTACTCCGCTTTCAATCTGAGTCCAGTTAGTTCCGCCGTCAATTGAATACGACAGATTAATGTAATCAGCAAAATTCTGATTCCACATAATCCTGTATGTACTGTTTGCGAGCAATCTGTCACCGCCTGCTGGAGCGGTGAGCAAAAGTCTTTTGACTGTTATATTACCCGGCACCTGAGAATTAATAGCTGTATCGGCATCATCAACCAGTTTCACCCTGAATGACCTGCTGAAAAGATTAGAAGGCACAGTCCAGTCAAACTGGCGGTTAGAAGCTGATATTGAATTATCATCCACAACCCAGTCAGAACTTTCGCTTAATCTGTAGTGAATTCTGAGTGTGGTGATTCCTTCGCTGTTGTTCCATGTGAATCTGAATTTTTTACCCGCCTGCAAAGTATCTGTTATTACAGGCCGGTTAATCTTAAGGCTGACCAGGCTGATTGATTCAGATGTCTGATCCTTGATCTCGTTTGAACTTTGAGCATCACTCACTCTGAATCGTGCCGAAGTTGTAGGAAACTCTGGAAGCGTTAACTCAATCTGTCCGTTGCCTGCCGTAATATCGTTTCTGAGCAGCCTCCAGCTGCTTCCGCCGTCAGTTGAGAGATCAAGTTTTACCCTTTCCACGCTGGCAGAACTTTGCCATCTGAAAATTTTTGATGTGCCGGTTTGCCATTTGCCTTCACTGCCGTTTGGCGCCAGCAGGGTTATACTGCCTATCTTAAAAACGCTGACAGATCTTGCGTTAATTATGGCATTTTCAGTGCTCTCAATGAGTATTTTGCCGTTTCTGGTATCATAATCAGAGGGAATTGGCCAGGACCATCTTCCCGCTGATGCGGAGATTACCGGACTGATGGGAGTATAGGTCATGCCGCCGTCTGATGAGTATTTAATAACAAGAAAGTTCAGGCTTGAATCAGCGGTCCATGTAATGTTAATCAGGTTGCCTGCCTGGAAAAATTCATTTCCGTTTGGATAGACGAGCTGCAGATTTGGTTTGATTATCCGGAAAGGTGCAGAAATTGAATAGATATTCGTGTCAAGTGGCATATCACTAAGGATCTTTATTCTGCAGTTTGAAGAATTGATCTCACTGTTCAGCCTCCACCTTATTTCGCCGCTCCATGATCCTGAATTGACAATTGTGGTGTCATACTGCCAGTTAACGCCGCCGTCAGTGGAAAGAGTAAATTTCAGCCTGTCAATATTATTACTCTGCTGCCAGTTTATTCTGAGAAGATCTCCCGCAATAAACTGATTCTGAACAAGGGGATAAGTAATGTCAAGCCTTTTGATGATGAATGGCAGATCATTTTTGCCCATGATATTTGCTGCAGAATTTATGCCTCTCACTCTTACTTTTGCATTGGAACCCGACGAATCAGGCGTCCAGTCAAATAACCCGACTCCCGCAGGTAAAGGACGGTTATTGTTGAGAGGGCTCCAGTTCTCACCGCTTTCACTCAGACTAACTTCAATCAGCACCGAATCAATATAAGGACTTGCGGCCCACCTGATTTTCAAAGGCTTGCCTGTCTGAACCCTGTCATTTGTTTTTGGGCTGATGAGTGCGAGATTGACAACGCTGAAATTGGCATCAGACATATCTGTTATTGATCCTGACGAAATCCTTATTTTGCCCTGTGTTACTGTGGAACCCGTCTGAAACGAAAAAGGAGTGTTTGCCGGATGATTTGAAGCCAGTACCCTCGGAGCACCAAATAAAGGCACGAATTCTATTTTGATGTTCTCAACTTTACCGCCGTACTCCCAGGAGAGCGGGACATTCTCACCCGCATTAAAGTATTCTCCTCCGTTTGGGTAAGTCAGTTGTAGATTATTCACCGAGAAAGAGTTATCGCTCACATCGGAAATGTTTCCCCTGCTCTTAGGATAGGTCACTCTTATTAATCCGTTTTTAGTCACATCATCCTGCAATGGTGTCCAGTTGAAAATATTTGTTCCGGAAGATGCAGCCACTTTTCTTAAAATTCTCCAGTTCGAATCCGGCAGGGCCCTGAACTCAATTAATACAGAATCAACATTTGCAGTTGTCAGGAATTTGATAACAGAAGAAATATTTGCCTGCAGGTTTTCACCTCCGTTTGGCGAGTCAAGCGTCACATTTGCAACCACAATATTACTGTCTGAGGCATCTTTAAGCTGCGGTTTTGATTTGTATTCTACAAGCACCCTTACATTATTATATGCAAACGAAGAAGGCACATTCCACAAATAGGTCCCCGCATCAGCCCTTAGCCCGCTGATAAGTGTCTGATCCCATGAAACACCGCCATTTGTTGAAAGCTTAATGTTAACTGAATCAATATATGCCGCACTCCATTTTATCTGAGTCTGAGAACCGCTCCTGATGTATTCACCCCCTGTCGGAGATAAGAGTTCAAGCGAAGAAATGATAAAGTTCCCTGAAACTGCATTAAAGTTTGAATCGGAAACTGATGCAATCCTGATCCTGTATTTGTCACCCGGAGTCAAATTACTTACGTTATAATCAATATTACCTGCCGCTGCGCTCACCGAGGGAATAATGGGATTACCCCAGCTTACGCCGGCATCAGATGATAAAAACACTTTGAGATTTCCTATTGCGGAAGCATTGGCTGTATCCCAGGCAATTCTCAGTTTTTCATTCTTCAGATAGTTGTTATTCGCTTCAGGTGCCGTAAGCCTGATATTGCCGATTTTGAAAGTCAGATCACTCTCATCATAAATACTTCTGTTTTTGAAATGAAGCACGCGTATTTTACCGTTTGATGTGCTGATCTGAGGGATATTCCATTCAAACTGATTATTGTTCCCGTTTACTGATCTGAACCTGTTAGTGATCGCTCCGTATGTCTGCCCGCCGTCAAGCGAAACTTCAATTGCAACGGTATCAATGTTTGTACTGCTCCATTTAATTACACCAACCGCCCCGGCTGTCCAGAATTCGTTGCCATTGGGTGATGACAGAGATAGTGAAACAATTCTGAAACTCTGTGACAGTGCATTTATTGATGTATCAGATACTGAGTAAATTCTGATAAGAGCCGAAGGTTCACCCAGAGGATCAGGAACTGTCCAGTCAAAGGTGCTGTCAGTCTGCGGAAGAGTTCCTGAAGCATTCTGCCATGTAAGCCCGTTATTGCTTGAAAACTGCAGGATCGTACTGCCCGCAAATTTATTGCTCCAGCTTATTCTTTTTCTGGTGCCCACCTGCCACAGTGAATCAGAGGCCGGACTCTTGATATTCAGTAATGCAACCCTGAATTTACTGTCGCTTATGTCATTGAAAGCCGGGTTTCTGAGGTCGGTGATTCTGATTCTGAATTTATCACCGGAAATGTTTTCAGGAACCGACCAGTCAAAATACTCATAAGATGAAGGATATGAATTGATCAGTGCGAGCCAGGTTACCCCGTCATCAGTTGAGTACTCAAGTTTAATGTTTGCGCCCAGATTGGCCTGAGCCCATCTGATCCTGTAGGTTTTACCCGCCTGCCAGAGCTCATTACCGTTTGGATAAACAATTTTAAGTCTGGATACAGATAAAACGCCGCTTGTATGAAAAATCTGATCATTATCAGCACGCTCAATTTTAATGACAACTGAATCAGAATAATATGAGCTGTCAACTGTCCAGTTATACACTCCGGCTGCAGCGTTAAAATTAGTTGCTATCCTGTTACCCGGCGGGAATGATGCCCCGGCATTTTTTGATACGGTAAGATGAATTAGCTGGATCCCGGGGTCTGTCTCCCATCTGATTTGCTGAACTGTTCCTGCCTGCCATTTTTCACCGCCTGAAGGATTAATCATTTTTATTCTGGTAACCGAAAAATTATTATCGCTCATATCCTGATATTTATCATTTCCGGCCTGAGCAATTTTGACTTTCATCTGAGTTGAGGCCAGACTATCAGGAACATTCCAGATGAATTTCTGCAGAGAAGCCGGGTAATAGTTATCAAGAGGGTTCCATACGCTGCCGCCGTCAGATGAATAGAGAATCCTTAGGTGTGACCCCGTAAAATTGCTTTTCCATTCAATGTTTGCCGGCTTTCCCGCCTGTAAAATCTCACCGCCATTGGGCTTTGTGAGTGCGAGCCTCATTATGGTGAACTCACCCGACTTTGAAAGCACACTTGAGTTAATTGCTTCAATACTTATAATTGCCCTTGCCGTAACCGTATCTTTAACAACAAACCCGATCTTCTTTAAAGATGCGTCATAATCCATGCTGAGTGTATCCCAGGTATCCCCTCCGTTATACGAAATTCTGATTTTCACCCTTTCCACTGAAGGATCACTGTCCCAGGTAACAGAGTCAATAGTTCCGGTTTGCCAGACTGTTGAAGTAACAGGATAATTCACCTT
>JABWCA010000417.1 GCA_013359345.1 Ignavibacteriaceae bacterium | reverse complement strand
TCTGTACGCAGGCACCAGGCTGAGAGTCAAAGTCAAAGACTCAGGCCAGACCACATCGGGGGCGGTTCTGAGATCTGACGCGGTTAAAGCGATGTTCATTCAGGAGGTTCTCGGTGCCGGGAATGACGGAGATGTACTTCCGTTCGAATTCAGCCTTGAACAAAATTATCCCAATCCCTTTAATCCCTCAACAATGATAACTTTTGCTCTGCCTGAGGAATCTGAAGTTCAGGTAAGGCTTTATGATGTGCTCGGTCAGCAGATAAAGGTACTCTGTGACGGCGTAAAAAAGGCGGGCCGCCACAATATAGTTTTTGAATCTGACGGACTTTCAGGCGGCGTTTATATTTATACGATGAATGCAGGAAATTTCAGTTCAGCAAAGAAAATGGTGTTTCTGAAGTAAATATGATAATTTGTTCCGGTTATTCATTAAATTGATTGGACTTTGATAAATATTTGAATTAATTTGCATTAGTTTAAATAATATGATTGT
Organism: Ignavibacteriaceae bacterium; assembly: GCA_013359345.1. GTDB lineage: Bacteria > Bacteroidota > Ignavibacteria > Ignavibacteriales > Ignavibacteriaceae > JABWCA01. The sequence goes on along the minus strand of JABWCA010000417.1, from coordinate 1,394 downwards.
AACTTTTTGAATAATAATGGACCGATCAGGTTTATGTCAGTTTTGCGATTGTAATTACTCCTCAGGGGAGTTCTTTTACCCGTTTAATTTTCCATCACGGGGGTGGAAATTCTTTATATTGATTTTAAAAATAATATTTGCATTTCACGCCTCATTCTGAAAATCCCCTGATTTCTTTAATATTAATTTATTCTGTCTTTAAACACGGAATTGTGATCTATTTATGCGGGAAAATCAGAAAAAAAATTTTTCCGGACCCGATTTCAGAGACATTGAAGAGACCCTCACCGGGCTGAGATCTGCCATTGAGCATGAACGGTCAGTATGTGAGAAGGTCAGATCATATAATAAGATGATCACCCTTCTGTTGAATTACGGAAGCAGTGACTTTATCAAAGCCAATATTCCTGAATTCAGCAGGGATTTTATCCTTACGGTTGAAAATTACCCTGTCAGCGGCAGTGATATTCGTATTTCTTCCGAATTCCTCGATAATGCTCTAAAGCTAACCGAATTTCTTCCCCACGCAGATAATGTGAGGCTGCGTCAGGTAATAAATAAAAAACTTTCCCTTCTTCAGAATATCAGATCACTTACATCGGGCACAGGAAATAATCTTAACCCCGGTAAGAAAGAACTTTATTTCCCCGTGATAGAGCAGAGAGATAATATTCCTGTGTGTTCATTCCTCGAGACGATAACTCTCAGGATCATCAAATCGGATAAACCCGCTGCATTTCTGATATTTCCCGCAAACAACGCCGCTGTGAATGAACTGAAATCACAGGTTGAAAAGGCTTTTAACACTGCCCGGAAGCTCGCACTTGAGGGGCGGAAATATGATAATAACCGATATGAGGTTATCGTAACATTCAATAACAGCAGGGCCGATTATGTCGGCGATTCTTTCGGGCTGCTGCTTACACTGCAGTTTTATCTTGAACTCTGCCGGATCTCCTATCCCGCAATAAATCTCACACCGGCAGTAAATATGAGTCTCACAGGGGGTATTGATGAAGAGGGGAGGGTTATAAAAATTGGTAAAGATCTTATAAAATTAAAGCTTGAAGCCGCAGCATTTTCAGATTCGGAATTTATAATTATCCCCCGGGAAGATCACAGGGAGCTTGGTTTCCGTGAGATTTATTCACCCGGCGGCTATCCTGAAAGAGAACTGAAAATCATCGGGGTTACCGGTGTTGAGGAGATAATTAACCGTCGTGACCTGATAGTAATTGAGAAAAAACCCGCAGTAAGGAGAATTTTAGAAGCATCGGTGAGGCACAGCAGAACTTTCCTTCTCTCAGTTATTCTGGTCCTGCTAACGGTAATTTTTTTATCATTCAGATCGGATCACAATCCGGCTGAAGTGAGTTTCAAGAATAATGTTGCCC
>JABWCA010000130.1 GCA_013359345.1 Ignavibacteriaceae bacterium | reverse complement strand
CAGCTCATCGGCAGAGGAATCCAGGAAATCTGCCGATACAGCTCCTCCCGCAAGAGCATTCAGGCCAAACCCTCCCTGATTGCAGAAAAGGTCAAGTACGGTCAGTCCGCGTGAAAGCTTCCCCGTAAATATTCTGTTTTCTGCCTGATCAAAGTAAAAACCTGTTTTCTGAGATGTTGAAAGGTCTATCTTGTAATTGACAGCACCGTCAGAGATAATTTCTTCTGATACGCTGCCGTGCAGAGTCTCATCATCGACCGGGAGATTTTCAAGTTCACGGAAAAATTTATCATTGCGGGTGACAATGAATGAAGCTGAGTAATCCCGGGCGAGGATTTCAGCAATTGCAGCTTTGTTACGCTCAATTCCGGCTGAGTTGATCTGCAGTACAAAGCCGTCATTATATCTGTCTATAATAAGACCGGGAAGATAATCACCTTCACTGTAAAGAAGTCTGTATGCTTTACGCTCCGGGTAAATCCTTTTTCTGAGGGCCTCTGCTTCAGCAATTTTATTTCTGAAAAGCGTGATGGTATCGTTTACGTGACCGCGGGATATTATGCGCGCAGCAATAAGGGAGTTTTTGTTATAGAAAGCGGAGGCAAGGAATACGCCTCCGCTGTCATACACTTTTACAATGTCACCGTTTTGCACTGAGGGGTCGGTCTCTGATATTTCATTGCTGAAAATCCAGAGATGTCCCTGCCTGAGTCTTTTATCTTCATATTTTTTAAGTACAATACGGCTCATAATATATCACTTGTTAAGAACTAATTTTCTGGTTTCAGAGTACGTTCCTATTCTGAGTTCACAAAGGTATACACCAGAGGAAAGGCCTGCTTTTACAGATGCATCAAACACCACATCATAAATGCCTGGTTCTTTAACACCGTTAAAAAGTTCGGCAACCTCGGTTCCTGATATATCATAAACTTTCAGCGATACCTTCTGAGCCAGGGTTCCACCTACGGTGAAGCTGATCGTGGTGGATGGGTTGAACGGATTCGGATAGTTCTGCGAAAGTTTATGGCTCAGTGCCGGGGCATCATAATTCACCTCGGTTACGCCTGCAATTTTTCTTGATCCGTCAAAATCGATCTGCTCAAGTATGTAGCGGTACAGTCCGGTTTTTACGGGAATATCAGTCAGACTGTATCTTACAGGCAGGAGTGTTGTGCCGCTGCCATCCTTTTTTCCGGCAAGCACTCTCTCATTGCCTGATTCTCTGAAGAGCTCAAAGCCGAGATTATTGGTTTCGGTTGCGGTGACCCATTCAATCACCACACTTTTGCCTGATACATAAGCGCTGAGTGAAGAAAGTTCTACTGGGATTACAGTCGAATCAATAAACGGCACAAATTTCACAAGACCTCTGGCAATATCGTCTGTCTTGTGAACAATGTGTGAATCGATTCTGATCGAATCATATACCCGCCAGTCATTATTCTGGGCATAAATATCATTTGAGCAGTTGTTAAAGAGATCATACACATTGCTGCCCTGTATGTTACCGTAAATCATATTCATTCCGTCATCGGTTGTCACTCCGTTTTCAACATTTCCGATGTTCGGCTGGGGACCTGCCTGAATGGTGGTTCCGTTCTGAATTGTGATTCCCCACCAGTTATTATAAATCTCATTGGCATAAATCACGGGAATGTTTGAACTGTTTCCGTTAACGTTTATTCCCGAGCCGCTCACCTGAGCATCGGGATTCAGCCTGTTGTTATATATTTTGTTATGGTGCACATAGCAGGTGAGTGTTCCGCCGCCCAGTGCAATCCCGAAGCTGTTGTTATATATTTCGTTATACGCAATCTCTGACGATGATGATGAGCCGCCTATCAGCGCTGAAATGCTGATGCCGCCGGTTCTGTGAAACATTCCGCCTAATATTTTATTATATCTGATTGAAGGGGAATTATTACCTTGTGTGCCCACACTGATCTGATTTTTCGGCGATGTGTTCTGAGTGTTGTTATTTATAAAGGTGTTCCATTCAATAACCGGAGAAGAGCCGAGGGTAAGGGTTATTCCGTACTCATAAGATCTTTCTATTGTGTTCCTTAGAATGAGGGGTGAGGCGCTGCTGAGCTGAATTCCTCTTCCGCATTTGAACATATAATTCCCGATAATATCCGGATTGCCGCCTATCGCCCTGACACCATAATCAGCGTAGTAGATATCGGTGTAGCGGACAACCGATCCTTTGTTATAACTCGAATCATTAAAGCGCATCCCGGCATAAAATCCGGTTGAATCGGGGGTGGGGGATGTGAAAGTGATTCTGTTGAGAGAATCGCCAAGCACTCTCAGGCTTCCGTCAACCCAGAAACCTCCCGTTGTTGCAGTAAAATTAACCACTGCTCCTGCATTCACAGTAATAATATCCTGTGGAGAAACAGTAACCAGCTGACTGATGCTGTAGTTCCCGGCTGAACCAGTGACTACACCACCTGAATAGATTACGAGACTGTCAAGATTCCAGTTCACACCTGTGTTTGGTGTTGTGTACTGTGCATGAAGATTAAGCGCAAAAAATATAAGAGTAACAAATAGTTTCTTCATTGTGGTTTTCTTTCGTAAAAAAAGGCGGGTTATGCCCGCCTGAATTATTAATTTAATCTGATGTTATTCGGGTTTAAGATAATATTTACTTACTATCTTTCCTTCCTCAAATTCATAAACGAGGGGATTGCCCGTTGGTATGTTAAGTTCAAGAACTTCCTCGCGTGAAAGATTATCAAGATACATAACCAGAGATCTGAGGCTGTTGCCGTGAGCAACTATCAGGATATTTTCACCTTTTTTTACGAGGGGTTCAATATTTTTCTCATAGTAAGGTATTGTTCTTGCTGCGGTATCTTTAAGGCTTTCACCGTTAGGAGGATTAATGTCATAACTTCTTCTCCAGAGATGAACCTGCTCTTTTCCGAATTTCACTGCAGTTTCCTCTTTGTTCAGACCCTGAAGATCACCATAATGTCTTTCATTGAGTGCCTGGTCACGTTCGGTCGGGAGCCCTGAGATTCCTGCGGTTTGCATAGCCAGATCCGCGGTTCTGATAGCTCTTTTCAGAACTGATGTATACAGCCTGTCAAACTTATATCCTTTTTCCTTTATGTATTCACCGGCTTCTTTAGCTTCTTTTTCGCCTAATTCTGTGATATCAACATCTACCCATCCTGTAAACCTGTTTTCAAGGTTCCACTGTGACTGACCGTGTCTTAATAATACTAAATAATTCATTTCATTCCTTTGCTTGATTATTTTCAAAATCCTGAAGTTTCAAAAGTTAAAAATACAAAAAAATAAAAGCATTCACTCTGATATTGCTCTCATTCTGAATTTAATCACTGTTAAACTTCTTTATGAAACAGCCGTAATATCACCGGGCAGAAAATAGCTGATGCCCGCACCGCCTGCCGCTCCGCTGTAATAAGCAATAAATATTAAGCAAAAGATCAATATTCCCTTAAAATATTAATCATTTATAGATTTTTCCTTGCAAAAATAAGGCATAAATTATATTTTGCCTTTGTTTTTGAAGCTATGAATATTTTTCAATAATTTACCGGAAGTGATATGAATAAAAAGTATGGATTCAGCGCCCTGTTTATTTTGTTAATAGTTTCGGCCGCCGGGCTGATTCCGCAGACTGCTCAGACAGTAAAAGGAGAGGCAGCAGATGCGGGCAATATAGCCTGGATGCTTACTGCCACGGGGCTTGTTCTCCTTATGACACCCGGGCTCTCCTATTTTTACGGAGGCATGGTTTCTGCAAGGAACATAATATCAACCATGTTTCAGAGTTTTATTGCAATGGGCGTGGTCAGCATTCTCTGGGTTGTTGTCGGGTTCAGTCTTGCGTTCGGCGAGAGCTTCGGCGGAATAATCGGGAATCCGTTCACCTTTTTTATGTTTAAAGGTGTCGGGCTCGATACTCATCCCGTTTTATCACCCACTATTCCCTTCATGCTCTTTGCCCTTTTTCAGTTAAAGTTTGCCATCATTACCCCCGCTCTGATCACAGGATCATTTGCCGAAAGGGTCAGGTTCAAATCTTACCTGATATTCATGATTCTATTCAGTCTTTTCATATACAGCCCTCTGGCACACATGACCTGGCATCCTGATGGCTTCCTGAGAAAACTCGGAGTGCTTGATTTTGCCGGCGGAACTGTCGTGCATATGTCGGCAGGATTTGCGGCATTAGCCGGGGCACTTTTGCTGGGACGAAGGCTTAAACATGGCAGCAACCATAAGCACACTCCCGCAAATGTGCCCTATGTTATTCTGGGAACGGGATTAATCTGGTTCGGCTGGTTCGGATTTAATGCCGGCTCGGCTCTTGAGGCCTCGGGCACTGCGGTGCTTGCATTTGCCACCACAAATACCGCCTCGGCCGCAGCGGCGCTTGCATGGATCTTTTTTGATATGATTAACGGAAGGAAAGCCTCTGCAATGGGGGCCTGCATCGGTGCTGTTGTCGGGCTGGTTGCCATTACCCCTTCAGCCGGATTTGTGACAGTGGGGCAGAGCATCTTTATCGGCACAGTTGCCAGTATAATAAGCAATCTTGCCGTCACATGGAAAAGCAGGTCCGCAATTGATGACACCCTTGATGTCTTTCCCTGCCACGGACTCGGAGGTATCGTGGGGATGGTAATGACGGGCATATTTGCTTCAGGCTCAGGTCTGATTTACGGTAAGACCGACACATTTATGGCTCATATAATCGGGCTGGTGCTTGTCTCTGTGTTTACATTCGGCGGCTCATACGCTCTTTACAGACTGACCAACTTCTTTTCACCCCTAAGGGTCTCTGAGGATGACGAAATGGAAGGACTGGATATCTCACAGCACGGGGAGTCTGTTAATATGAACGCAGAAGTTGAGATATACGAAAATGATCAGGCAGATGAAGGTTCTGCAGGAGAAATCCAGGGAATGAGTTAACAGTCTATTAAATCAGCAGCCGGCCGGCCCGGCCGGCTCAGCTGAAAAGCTCCTCATCCTGTCGGTTAAGATGTTCTCTGTATGATTCGGGGAAATTATGCGCTGCAGCGCTTTCAATTACAGCGGGCATATAACCGGGCAAAGGAAAACCGGGAATGATATTATCGGAGATATAAACTTTCATCTCCTTAAAAGCCGCATATTTATCTGACCACACCTTCAGCATCCGGCTCCTGTACAACCCTTCAGCAATTCCTTCAAATTCATCGAGAAGTTTTTCATCTGCTTCAGTTATTTCCCACATCACCCCGTAAACAACCGAACCCGGGTCCTTTTTTACCGTTGCAACACCTTTTGAGTTTATGATAAAACTATAATCCTCAAGGCGGGCGGTGCCGCAAAACACGGCCGCCGGATACCTTTTCCTGAATGAGACTGTATCCATATTAGAACCGTATGCAAAATATAATATGCTCATTGTTTTTTCCTTATCCGGTCATGTAAGAATTCAAAGATAACCACAGCTTCAGTTTTTTTATTCCGTTAAGATTCACGATCCTCTTAGCATGCTGAAAATATTCCTCTATGATTAATCCTGAGAGCTTCCGGGTCTGGACTTCAGGCCGCAAAGGTAATATGAAATAATTATTTAACACCAGAAAATAAAAAATACGGCTTAAATAAATTGATATTATTACGATAATGAATTATCTTAAGTTATTCCAATCAAAAGATTTATAATTTTTTAATCCCTGGATTCATTTTTCCCGGAATCTTTCAAGGCGCCCTGAATGAACAACAAAATCAGATTATTAAGTCTGCTATTATTCGCACTGATTCTTGCTCCTGCAGTAAATCTGATGGGTCAGCCTGATTACCCGGGGGGAGTGAAATTCACCGGCAATTATGCCCCCGGGCTTAGTCCTCTTTCCGTTAATCAGAGATCTGAAATCATACTCGAGGAAGGCGGCTTACTCTCAACAGAATCGCTTTTCAGGATTGAACTCAAGTTTTCATTGTTCAGTACCATTAGCCGCGGCAGTTTCATTAAGTTCAGTTCGTCAGGCAAGTTCAAAGCCGAAATTTCCCATCTGCCCCAGCTTGATAACGACACATCATATATAAGATTACAGATTGAAACAGACAAAACATATATAACAGACCTTCCTTTATTAAAAAAAGTTCAGTCTCTCAATACCTGGAACTATCTCTCAGTCAGGTTTGATTTTCTGATGCAGCGCGTGGTATTCACATTAAATCATGAGACCTCTGACCGCAGAATACTCCTTCCGCTTGGCGAAAAAAAGATAACCCTCTTCAATCCGGAGACCGATCCGAATCCGGAGATTCCCGATTTCTGTATGCGTGAACTGAAAATCATAACCGATGAAGAATCGTTATTTTTTCCCTTTAATGAAAAAAGCGGAAGCAGAGCAGCCGACCTTAATAACGGGAAACAGCTCAGGCTCAGAAATGCGGAATGGCTTTATCCCCGTTTTACTGATGGTATCGTAGTATTCCGGGAAACAAATTATCCTCCGGCTGCACCTCTTACTTCATATATCAGCCGCAGCGGGCTGCTCGTATATGAATCAGGGAGCGGCAGCGTGGTGTTTGATCCTGCTGACGGCAGTTTTGAAGTGCCTGATCAGAAGCCGACTCCCGTCAAAAACCACGGAATTTCAACCGAACTGAATTTTGAAGATAATATTCTCTACATCCTTAACGGAAATGAAAGATACAGAGTGAACATCTCTGAGCTGGATGATAAAATACGCCCTGATATCGGTTCGTTCAGCAACAGAAATATCTGTTATGACGCCCGGAACGGAATGATTTACGGCGCTTTTCTCGGATACGATAAAAGTGTGGCGGCACTTGAAAGAATTGAATATTATCTTCTTGTGTACTCCTATTCAATCAGAGAAAACAAGTTCAGGCTCACGGCAAAAAAAAATATGCACATTCTTGATTTTAACAACACTGTGCTGATTCCCCGTTTTGAGAGAAATGAGCTGCATTTCGTGAGCTTCGCAGAACCGAATCAGACAGCAGGATCACGCTCACAATTCACTCAGTACACTCTTCTTCTCTCAGGAAATCAGCCTGAGCCGGTTCCCGGCTACAATGATTTGTTTGCGGGCCTGAAATGGTATTACTTCCTTTTTGCAGGCGCAGCAGCAGCCTTTACTTTTTCGGTCATTTACCGCAGGAAAATAATCAGCACCGGCAGGCGCAGACTTCGTATGCTCAGAGGTGACCGCATTGTAGAAAGGGATCCTTTAACTGCGAAAGACATTTCTGCCGGCAGGAGAGATGAACCGGCAGATTCAGTTAATGAATATATTGCCCCCGGAATCCCCATGATACAGACTTTCGGGAAATTTGAGATTTCTGATATTTACGGGAACATCGTAACGGAACGGATAACCGGCAAAAGAAGAGAAATCTTAATCTATATGCTTGCAAAATTTCAGCTTCAGACTGCTTCTGCCTTCACCCCTGATGAGCTTAAAACAGTTTTCTTCGCTGATCTGACTGATGAAAAATTCAACAAGAACCTGAAGGTGCACCTCTCCAATCTGAGAAATAATCTTAAAAGCATGGAGCTGCAGAGTCTTAAAAATGACGGGCTTATGCTCTCACCCGATACTGATTTTGACCTTGTAAGGCTTAATAATCTTGCCGACCGGTTTGAACACGGAATGTTCACAAATGATGACATTAAAATGATGTGTGATATTCTTGGAAAAGGGAAATTCCTTTCAGGCGAAAAAGTATCCGGTGAGTGGTTCAGGCCGAAATCAGACGAGATCAGTCTCAAGGCTCTTAACCTTATAAGAGGGGTGATATCAGAGTATTCAGGCTCCTGTGATTCAAATATGAAACTGAGGCTTGCTCATGTTCTTTCAGTTCACGCACCGCTCAGCGAAGAAAGCCTTAATCTGAAAGTTTCGGTCTATCTGGAAGCAGCAAATGCCGAGGCAATCAGATCAGTTTATGATGAATTTGCCCGGAACTATAAAATGATCACGGGTGATAAGTACCAGAGAGAATTATCAGATATTCTGAAAGGAAAATAAAAAAAGCCGTCCCCCGGTTTCAGGAAACGGCTTCTTCATACAAATTTAAGTGATTATAAATCATCCCTGAGTTTTTCAAGCAGCTCATAATCTTCAATTGCCGAAACATCGCTGATCACCATTCCGTTGGAAGCAATTTCCCTGAGAAGACGTCTTACAATCTTGCCGTTTCTTGTTTTGGGAAGCGCCTCGGTAAACCTTATTTCATCAGGCCGGGCTATATGGCTTATCTCTTTTGTAACATGATCCCTGAGCTCTTCCTTAAGCAGCATTGAGGGAGTATGATCACTGTGAAGACATACAAAAGCGACAATTGCATTTCCTTTAATCTCATCAGGTCTGGCAACAACAGCGGCTTCAGAGACTGCGGGATGTGAGGCAAGAGCATTTTCAAGTTCCGCTGTTCCGAGCCTATGGCCTGAAACTGTAATAACATCATCAATTCTTCCGAGAATCCAGAAATAGCCGTCCTTATCTTTTTTTGCTCCGTCGCCCGTGAAAAAATCACCTTTGAATTCATTCCAGTAGTCTTTTTTATACCGTTTCGAATCACCGTAAATGGTTCTCACCATTGAAGGCCAGGAATCTTTGAGCACCAGGTACCCGATTTCGCCTGCAGCAACGGGCTCGCCGTTTTTATTCACAACATCTGCTATAACGCCGGGCATGGGCAGACAGCAGGATCCCGGCTTAACCGGGGTTGCACCCGGGAGAGGAGAAATCATTATTGCGCCGGTTTCGGCCTGCCAGTAAGCTTCAATCACGGGGCATTTTTCTTTTCCTATGATCTTATGCACCCAGTACCAGACATGTGAGTTGGCGGGTTCACCGCCGAGTGCAATCAGCTTGAGTGATGAGAGGTCATTTTTAAGCACCCACTGCTCTCCCCACTTCATAAAACTCCTTATGAATGTGGGTGCAGTGTAAAACACACTCACTTTATACTTGTCTATGATTTTCCAGACACGGTCGGGTTCGGGCTGGTTTAGTGCGCCTTCATACATCACCGTGGTTGCGCCGTTAAGAAGAGGTCCGTAAATGCCGTATGTGTGCCCTATTGAAAAACCAATATCTGCGGTGCACCAGTATACATCTTCATCGGTAACATTAAAAACAACCTTTGATGTGTAATAAGCTGCCATCATATAGCCGGCCGTGGTGTGGAGAATCCCTTTCGGTTTTCCTGTTGTGCCGCTTGTGTAAAGAAGAAAAAGGGGATGTTCGGAATCAAGCTGTGCAGCGGGACAGTCATCATTAGCCGACTGTATAACTTCATGCCACCAGTGATCCCTTCCAAGAAGCATATTAACCTTTGAATCAGCGTCCCTTTTAAATACCACAACCGATTTAACTGAAGGGCAGTCTTCAAGGGCGGTATCAACAGCAGGTTTAAGCAGCACCTGAGTGCCTCTGCGGTAAGCAAGATCTGAAACAACAACCAGTTTTGCCGATGCATCATTTATTCTCTCTTTAAGCGCCTCGGCACTGAGCCCCGCAAAAACCACTGTGTGCACTGCCCCTATTCTTGCGCACGCAAGGAGAGTGACTGCGGTTTCGGGTATCATCCCCATATACACAACAACCCGGTCTCCCTTTTCAACCCCGAGCTTTTTAAGCACGTTTGAAAAGCGGCACACTTCGCGGTGCAATGTCTGATAGGTCATGATTCTTGAATCGCCCGGTTCGCCTTCCCAGATAATCGCGGCTTTATTTCTGCGCCAGCCGGCAAGGTGACGGTCAAGGCAGTTATGTGCAATATTAGTTTTTGCGCCCACAAACCACTTTGATTCAAACTGAGAACCCTGTCTTATTATGCTCCAGTATTTAAACCAGTCAAGCTCATCAGCAATCTGACCCCAGAAATTTTCAGGGTTCAGCACTGACTCCTTGTGGATATCTCTGTATTCTTCCATTGACTTAATAACTGCCTCAGAAGAATACTCTTTTGAGGGTTTATAAATCTTTTTCAGTTCTTTATTAACAATACCGCCGTTTTTATCTTCATTCTGAAGTTCTTCTGGTATTTTCATCATAAAATCCGTATTTAATTAAACTCATTAAAATTATCTGCTCTGCATGAAGGAAACAAGTTAAAAAAGTGTTAATGATGTTTCCCGAAAAAATAAATCAGCGGGCGCGCCAGCCTGTTGGCCCATGCAGCCTCATTATGCCCTGCTCCGCGGTCATAGTAATAATCCATATCATCACCAAGAACCAGCCCTTTTGAAGTGAGCAGGCAGTACATCTTCTGTGCGTCTTTTTTCCCGTCTTCACCGCTGTCTATATAAAGCCTGATGTTTTTCTTTTCACCTTTATAAGACTCAATCATCTTAAAAATGTTATCCTCATTAAAATAAAATGAGCTTGAAAGACATCCCGCCATTGAAAACACTCCGGGATAATCCCATGCGGTGTAGAATGAGCATAAACCACCCATTGATGACCCCATTATTGCAGTATTTTCTCTGCCCTGCATTGTTCTGAAGTTTGAATCAATAAAATGTTTCAGCTCCTCGGTGATAAATTTACGGTAGTTGTTTCCTCTTTCTCCGTTGCTGTACTCTTCAAGCCGGTCGTGAGTGTTATAAATCCCCACAACAATAATTTCATTGATCAGGTTGGCTTTTATCAGCCGGGTAACAGTTTCATCAACCCGCCAGTCCTGTCCTGCAAATGAGGTGTAAGGATCCATCAGGTTCTGACCGTCATGCATGTAGAGCACAGGGTAATTTTTATCTGTGTTCTTTTTATAGGACGGCGGAAGCCATACAATTATGTCCCTTTCGGCAAGACTGTACCTCGATCTGAACCTTCTGAAAT
>JABWCA010000416.1 GCA_013359345.1 Ignavibacteriaceae bacterium | reverse complement strand
TTCAACTGTTGTTCCTCTTCCCACTCCGCCGAAAGTGACACCGTTGATTTCGTTGTTGGCTGAGAATGCTATACCGGGGAATTCAACACGAACATACCTTAAAATACCGCTGTTGTCATCGGGATTGGTTCCGCCGTATGAATCTCCCGGACCTTCAATTGCAGCTCTTCCTCCCGGAACGTTAATAGGAGCATTTCCGAGGATTATGAGACCGCCCCAGTCACCGTAAGTGGCGGGTCTTGATGAACCCGGTTTAGTGAACTCTGAGGTCATGACAATGGGAGCATTTACTGTTCCGTCAGCAATCAGTTTTCCGCCCGGTTTAATTATAAGTGTACCCTGGGTAGCATTTTCACCATATATTCTGGTTCCGGGCTGAATGGTTAAGGTTACGTTTGAATCAACTCTTACAAAACCTCTTAACAGATAGTTATTTGAAGCTGTAAGAGTTGTGTTTGTTGTTATATTTCCTTCCAGAACAACCTGAGCATTGAGGCTCCAGGTTAACAAGAGTAATGAAAGTAAAAAGAACGTTTTTCTCATCTGATCCTCTGTGATTTTTATTATTTGTTTAGAATTTGTACGATACGCCTACTGAGAAATCTCTTCCCTTTTTGATCTTCTGGGAAACTCTCTCACCTGCGGGTGTTTTCTGAACCTGAACATAGTCGTTTTCGAAAAGATCTTTTACGGCCAGTTTTACTGTCCAGTTATCGAAAAGCTTCTGGGAAACCATCAGATCAACCTGATCCCTGGGTCTCTCCACTACGTTTCCTAAGTTAACTGTTCCGACTTTTGCTATTTTTTCACCCACTTTGTTGTACACAACCGAAGCATTGAATCCGTTTGTGTATCCGTCATAATAGAGTCCGAAGTTCAGGATATAATCAGCCTGACCCTGAAGTGATCTCTCTGTCTCCTGGAAAGTTGAGCCGTTAATGCCTGACTCATCAAATTTCACTTTGGAGCTGATATAGGAGATGTTTCCAACGAAAGAGAGGAAATCAAGCTGGGGAAGAATGAAATCAAGATTTTTCCTGACTTCAAGCTCAACACCAAGATTTTCGGCTTTATTTGCGTTTGCATAAGATCTGATCGGTTCATTTGCTGAAGCAACAAGGGTCTGCTCAATCGGGTCACTGAATTCTTTATAGAAAACGCTTAACGCAATCAGTTCAGTGGCTCTTGCCGGGAAAAGCTCCAGTCTCAGGTCATAGTTCGTGATAAGGCTTCTCTTAAGTGCCGGGTTACCCTGCACCAGCTCATTTTCCAGAAAATCATAGTAGCTGAACGGAGCAATTTCTCTGAACTCGGGTCTTGCAAGTGTTCTTGAGTAAGCTGCTCTAACATTAAGATATTCTGTGGGCTGATAAACAACATTCAGACTGGGAAGGAAATCATTATATTTCTGATCAACTTTAACGGGCTCACCTGTAAGTGATTTTGAATCCATCTTCTGATTTGAGTTTTCAACTCTGAAACCTGTGATAACTTTTATCTGATCAGTTACATTGTAATCAAAAGCGAAGTAACCTGCAGCAATGGTTTGTTCAGAGCTGTATGAGTCAGAAGGTTTTGTAATTTCAACAATCTCAAGGAAATTTGATGTGAAATTTTCAGGGGCAAAAAGATCTTCTATGCTGCCTCTGGTAAGTTCATCTTCTCTCATGAAGTTACCGCCGGGCACATTTCTGAAGCCGAACAACCTTGCATCAAATTTTCTGTCTTTATAATCATACGCAAGACCGAATTTGAATGTGGGGAGCATCGGGTTTTCAAATGCCTTAAGCTTGAAATCAACGCTTCCGCCTGTATTGTTATCAATCAGGTCACCAAAAAATCTGGTGAGGTTTGACTGGTCAATCTGAATTCTCATCGGCTCAGTCGGGTCTT
>JABWCA010000415.1 GCA_013359345.1 Ignavibacteriaceae bacterium | reverse complement strand
TCTGTACGCAGGCACCAGGCTGAGAGTCAAAGTCAAAGACTCAGGCCAGACCACATCGGGGGCGGTTCTGAGATCTGACGCGGTTAAAGCGATGTTCATCTCTGAGGTGCTGAGTGCTGACGAAAACGATCAAAACCGGCCGAAAGAGTATATGCTTCAGCAGAATTATCCGAATCCGTTTAATCCCTCAACAATGATAACTTTCTCAGTCCCGAAAGAATCAAGAGTTGAGATAAAACTTTATGATATTCTGGGTCAGGAGATAAGGAGCCTGTTTGACGGTGTGAAACAGCCGGGTATTCACTCTGTAATGTTTGACGCATCGGGCCTGCCGGGCGGCATCTATATCTTCACGATGAACTCCGGAAATTTTAACATGAGCAAAAAAATGGTACTGCTTAAATAAAAAGATTAATAACTCTTTTTCTGATGGCTGAACAGATAATTTGATTGGACTTTGATAAATAAAAGATTTAACTTGCAGAAGCACAAACTAAAGTTTTAATCAGCAATGCAAATCCGAAATTCCGGCTTAAAGATAGTTTTGCGACTGTAATTTAAACTCAGGGGAGTTTATCCGTCCGCATCATATTCCATCTCAGGGGTGGAATTTTCTGATATTTTGCTTCTGGCCACGTTTTACTCTGCAATTTTCCTGAACTTCCCTCAATAAATTTTTAATTTGTAAATCATCATTAATCATTTGCGCAGCGGGAAATCCTTATGCGAGGGCAGCAGGATAGTTACAAAAGACTGAATGATTTCAGAGAGACCGAAATAATTATCTCAGGCCTCAGGGAAGCCATTCGTCTGGAAAAATCTTTGTGTGAAAAAGCAGCGTTATATAATAAACTTATAACACTTCTCCTGCGCTATGGTGACACAGAGTTTTTCAAGGCAAATTTTTCAGAATTTACCGATGATTTCACCTCTTCAGTTGAATTATATCCCGTTCAGGGCAGAGATCCCGCCGAATCAGAGACCTTTCTCCGTAACGCAGAACAAATTATTAATTTTTTTCCCGGATTGAATGAGGGCAGGCTGCCACAGATCACGGAGGAGAAATTACTTCAGCTTAACAAACTATATGACACACTTCAGGGGGACTCAGCTCCTTCAGAAAAATTACGGACTGTACTTTATTTCCCCGTAATTGAGCAGAAAGATAACCTGCGTATCTGTTCATATCTTGAAACCATAAACGTCCGGATCATCGGCTCCGATAATCCTACCTCATTCCTGATCTATCCGGGAGAAAACACGACTGATCCCAAACTTAAAAAACAGGTTGAAAAAGCGTTCAGCGCTGCACAGAAACTGGCTCTCAGAGGCCGTAAAAATGATTCCAAACGTTATGAGGTGATAGTAACCTTTGTGAACAGCCGTGCAGAGTACACCGGTGATTCTTTCGGGCTTCTCCTCACACTTCAGTTTTACCTTGAGCTGAGCCGTATTTATTATCCTGCACTGAATCTGAGGCCTGAAGTGAATATGTGTCTTACCGGCGGGATCGACGAAGACGGCAAAGTAACTAAGATCGGATCGGAACTCATTAATACCAAACTTGAGGCTGCGGCTTTATCCGATTCGGAATATATCATCATTCCGAAGGAGGATCACAAGGAACTTGGTTATCCGGAATATTTCTCTACTGACGGATATCCGCAAAGGAAACTGAACATACTAGGAATAACCAGTCCTGATGAAATTCTGAACCGGAGAGACCTTATTGTGATTGAGAAGAAGCCGCTGAGGAGGAGAATTTTAGAAGCATCGGTGAGGCACAGCAGAACTGTCCTTCTCTCAGTTATTCTGGTCCTGCTAACGGTAATTTTTTTATCATTCAGATCGGATCACAATCCGGCTGAAGTGAGTTTCAAGAATAATGTTGCCC
>JABWCA010000129.1 GCA_013359345.1 Ignavibacteriaceae bacterium | reverse complement strand
ATGTACATGAGTATGGATACTGAAGCTGCAGGTGCCGAGCAGCCGGAGAAAACAGAGCAGCCCAAAATAACTAAAACAGGAAACACAATGGATATTCTCGGTTACAAATGCCATGAGTATATCATTGAGTCTGCTGAAGAAAAAGTTTCTGCCTGGATGACCGAAGGTCTTGGTAAATTCATTGGCGGTGCATTTGGTCCTGATAATGCTATGGGCAAAGCCTTTGAAGAGCTTGGCGAAAATGCTTTCCCTCTTATGATGGAACTTCACCAGACAGACGGTTCAAAGATTAAAGTTCTTGAAGTTAAAGAACTGAAACCCAGAACTGTTAATGATTCTGAATTCGAGATTCCAAAAGGCTATCAGTCAATGATGGGCTTTGGCCAGTAATTAATTAAGTCCGGGCAACCGGACTTTTTTTTATCCGTTACCTTTTATCTCTTCAAACGTCTTATAGATTTACAAAAAAAAGAGGAAAATCATGATCAGAAAAATCATTTCAGCGGCGGCAGCCTTGTTTCTAATAATTTCAGTTTCACTTTCAGCACAGGATAAAAGAGTGAGTCCGCCTGCCAAGTGTGAGTTCAAGTCAGGTAAAATTGACGTAGCCGTTAATTATGCTCAGCCCTCCGTTAAAGGAAGAAAAATCTGGGGCGATCTGGTTCCTTACGGCAAGGTATGGAGAACAGGCGCAAATGAGGCAACCACTTTTGAAACTAAAAGTGATATCCTCATCGGCGGTAAAGAACTCAAAGCAGGGAAATATTCACTTTTCACCATCCCCGGCGAAAAAGAGTGGACACTTATTTTGAATTCAGTTGCCGAACAATGGGGGGCTTATAACTATGAAGAATCCAAAGATGTGCTCAGACTTGCACTCACCCCTGAAACAAGCAAGGAATTTAACGAAAAGCTTCTGATAACCGCTGATGCAAAAGACGGCGGTGCTGTGCTCTCAATTTCCTGGGAAAATCTTACTGTGTCAACTAAAATTTCATCGGTTAAATAATCAGGGAGCTGCTGAATCAGCTCCTTTTTTTTATGGATATGAAAAATACTGCAAATTTAAAGAGACTTGCTGCTGCGGCATTTGCCCTGATGTTAGCAGGATGTTCATCCACAGCAAAGAACTGCTCTCCTGATGATCTTGTGAAAATGAAGGATCTGAAGTGTTATGAAATTCCCGGTTTACCGGGCATGAGCAAGTGGAGGTGCACTGACTCCGCAGGAACCTACACAGCAGAGGGAATTCTCACCGGCGGTGAACGAAACGGATTGTGGGAAATCAGTGAAGATAACCCGCTCTATGGTAAAATCAGATCAACAGGCGTTTATCTGAACGGTTATAAAGACGGTCCCTGGAAAACCTTTTATGCTAACGGTGTGCTAAAAAGCGAAGCCAATTATTCAGAAGGATGCCCTCAGGGCTATTTTGCTGACTACGCCGAAAACGGAATCCTCCTCCAGAGCGGCTATTATGCCGGCGGACTCAAAACCGGGGAATGGAAAATATTTCATTTTAACGGTGTGATGCAGGCCAGCGGAAGTTATATTAATGATGAACCTGCGGGTGAGTGGGCTACTTTTTATGAAAACGGTGTTCAGGAATCAAAAGGTGCTTTCAAAGGCGGGCTTAAAACCGGTTACTGGAAATTCTGGGCACCAAACGGTACTCCTCATTCAGAGGGGAGTTACGTTGACGGCAAAAAGGAAGGGGAATGGACTTTCTATTCTGAGGGATCGTCAAAAAAGGTTAAATATTCTAATGATGAAGAGTTAAAATAAATGAAGGATATTTCCTGGCGGAGAAACCTGATATTTCTTTGCATAGGGCAATTTCTTGCAATGGGAGGAATGAGCTGCGTGGTACCGTTCCTTCCGGTTTATATCAGAGACCTTGGTGTCAGCGGCTTTGATGAAATAGCAAAATTCAGCGGGCTTGTTTATGCGGCACCATTTCTTACCGCTTTCTTTATGCAGCCTGTATGGGGCAATCTCGGAGACCGGTACGGAAGAAAAATAATGACCGTAAGGGCAACAGGAGGTCTCGGAATTGCACAGCTTCTTATCGCATTTTCTCCTAATGTATACATACTGATAATGCTCAGACTTTTTCAGGGAATGCTGAGCGGATACAATTCGGCTGCAATGACCCTCATAGCAACAAACACTCCTTCAGAAAAACAGGGGAGCGCCATTGGTTACCTTCAGAGCTCAAGCAATGCAGGAATCATTATCGGGCCGCTGATTGGCGGAGTGCTTGCCAATTACTTCGGTATCAGGAATGTATTTCTGATCATCGGGGTGCTTATGTTTCTCATTTCAGTGATGATCTGGTTTTTTGTTGATGAGGAATTTGTTAAAGGCAACACTGAAGAGAATCACTCTGCAATGGAGAACTGGGGTTTTGTCCTGAAAAGTAATATCCTGATGGTTCCCTCCGTCATTATCCTCCTCTCAAGTTTCGGGCTTTCACTTATACGGCCCGTCTTTATCCTGTTTGTCGAAAAATTTCTTTCTGCAAAAGGTGACCTTGTAATGGCAACCGGAATGCTTTACAGTATCATGGGACTCTTCTCCACATTTTCTGCAGCGCTTCTGGCTAAGAAAGTTGACTCTGAGAAAGGGACCGGTATCTTAAGCGCCGGATTTATAGTTACGGGACTCATGTACATAGCCCATTTACTTGTGCACGACGTTCTTCTGATGGTACCGATCAGAATGATGCTGGGATTTGCTTATGGCATTATTCTTCCTGCCATGTTCACAAATATCAGCCGTAATACCACTGCAGAAAGGAAAGGGGGAGTGCTCGGAATTGGTACGAGCTTTCAGACTCTGGGTACTATCCTGGGTTCTGTTCTCAGCGGAGGTATGGTGAGCATGATGGGTTTTGAAATACCTTTCATCCTTGTTGGCGTGTTGTTCATGCTTCTGGTAATTCCGGGGAAAAAGCTTGTGTATCCCGGAAAGAAACAGTTATCCTGAAATCAACCTCTTTTATTTCATTGCAAATCAGCCCTTGTACCGTATATTATGATATGGCATTGAGAGTTACGGTAAACAGAACTTAAATACCTGAAAAATTTGTAAAGATTTGCCAATTCTGTCAAAAAATATTTTCACTGTTAATGAAATTGTGTTTATTTTTACCCTCGAAATTTAAAGTTAAACGCAGATTATAAGGAATATCCGTAAAAATCTGTTGGTTCACTTTTTATGCCATCCCGTTTATTTTTTCACATACAAAATCTGCCGGAATACTGATTTAACCTGATATCCTTAGTGTTAAGTCATTTTTCATCAGAAACACAGCCCCGGACATATTTTTCACGTACAAAAAATGAGCAGCAGCCGTTCAGCTGCAAAATAACGGCAACTGTTCAGCAAATACCCGCACACACAAATTAAGCGGAAGCAATATATAAATATTAATTCCTTATTACTCAGGAAACCAATTAACTAATTAATTCTCAATTATAGGAGTGACATATGTCAAAACATTTTCTTTCACTGAGCGTACTTCTGGTCGCATTATTTGTATTTGGCTGCGGTCAGAAAAAAGAACCAACCGAACAGGCTAAAAAACCTGACACCGAAACCAAAAACGATGCTGTAAGTGGTGAAACGTTCACAAATGAAGCTGCTAAAGTAAGCGTTAACCTTCCTGCAGGCTGGCTTTATGAAACCACCGAAGGCGGCATTTCTGCTTCTCCCGAAGATGGCAGCATTGTTGTCCATTTCAACACACTCCAGGCCGATCAGCTTGATGCCGCTCTTGATGAAGTGGATAAGGTTCTTGCTGCTGAAGTTAAAGACCTGAAGCTTGGTGAAGCAACAGATTACGATGTAAACGGAATGAGCGGACGGTTTATTGAAGGAACTGCAGATGGTGTTCTGGTGGCTCTCGGCGTGGTTGATACTCCGGTTGAGAATCTAAGCCTTATGGTTGGAGCATGGGGCGCGCCCGATGCGGTCAAAAAATATGAAAAAGAGATCATGTACATCTTTAAGAATATTAAACCGGTTAAATAAGATCAGTAAATGTTCTGATGAAAGGCTGTTCCCTGATCACAGGGCAGCCTTTTCTTTTATATAGCCATCTTAAGAGGGGAGAAATTTTGTGAATTGCCGCAGGTTTTAAGGACTGGCTGAAATGATTCAGCGTATTAACTGTAAATGCTTTGAGTGCCCCTTAGAATTATATCTTCTTCATCCCTTTCCAGTCACCAAACCTGAATTTAGAGTACATGACAATTGAATAGGTTATGGTGTAAACGGGTAATGCCATCCACGCGCCTTCGAGCGATTTAAACACCACTATACCCAGCAGATAACTTACGGGAACAAAGATTAAAAGATTTGTAATCACTTCTGTACCCATTACAAAGACTGTTTTGCCGGTTGACTGAAGCGCGTAAGCAAACACAAGACCGGATGCAAAGAAGATCTGCGCAAATCCTGCCACTCTGATTGCAGGAACGGCCTCTCTGATTATCTCAGGATTATTTGTGGTGATAAGCAGGAACGCCTCAGGGAAAAAGATATAGATTATTGCCAGAAAGATCGTATAAACAGAAGCAACCTTAGCAGTTTCATAACCATAAATCTTTGCAAGATTTATCTGCCCCTTACCAAGGTGATTCCCCACCAGGGTCTGCACTGCAATACCAAAGCCGTTACAGGGGAGGAATGAGATAAACAGAGTGCTTATAATTGCCTGTGAAGCTGCCTGTTTTTCTGTGCTTAAAAGTCCGGTGATTGCAACAAATGAAAGAAAGCCGATGAGTATAAAGATGTTCTGGAAAGAAACAGGTACCGAGAGTTTAAGAATCGACCTGACGATATCAGGGATCAGTTTTAACTGACTGAAGATGTTAAATCTTTTTCTGTACCGTGAATAAGAGACTGAAACAATAAAGTAAAATATCGCATCGCAGACTGTGGCAAGTGATGAGCCTATTGAAGCGCCTGCAAGACCCATTCTCGGGGCGCCGAATTCCCCGTAGATAAACATATAGTTGAATAAAATATTCAGAAGATTGACGATTATTGCAGAAGTCATAAAGACTTTCACATTGCCGATGCCGAAGAAAAATCCTCTGTAAGAAACTGTTATCATGAAGAATGGAAGCCCCAGAAAACGCCACTTCATATATTCTGCGGTATAGACTGCAACCTTCGGATCCTTTGCGAACAGGCCTGCAATTGTTTCTGAAAGGAACCAGCCTAATATGGCAATCACTATTCCTACGGCACCTGTCAGGATAAATGAGTTAAACAATACATCGCGGCAGGCGTCATAATCATTGGCGCCAAATCTTCGTGCAACCAGTATGTGTGTGCCTGTTGAAAGAGATGAACAGAGTGATACAATTGCCCAGGTTGCCAGAAGACCAAGACCCATTGCTGCAAGAGTGTATTCTGAATCGGGCAGTCTTCCCACCATTCCCGTATCAACAAGGCTCAGGAGCATCTGGGTTGAAAGACCAGCAATTACAGGCAGCGCTAGATTAAGTATTTTTCTGGAGTGAACTAATGAAGGCAGAATTCTCATTTTAATAATAAGTGCTGTTTCCGAAAGCTTAGAAAATCATTCTTTAATCAAAACCGGTTTACAAGTTAATAAAATTAAGTGATACAAAAAATTTGTTGTTATTTTGCAATCATTAAAAATCGAGTAATACAGAGATAAATATGGCGGATAAAAGAACGGTAATTGTTAAAATAATACTCATACTGAGCGGGTTAATGTTCCTCTTTTCAGCGGTCAGTAAATCAATGCCCATTCAGTCATTTGAGTTGTTTCTTGTTTCAAAAGGACTCTTTAACTGGGAAACCGCACCCTTGTTTTCAAGGCTGATTGTCAGTTTTGAGTTCTTTCTGGGGATACTTCTTCTGGTGAATCTTGAGCCAAAGAGGGCTGCAATTCCTTTATCTCTGGTTATGCTTGTGGTGTTTACCGTCCATCTTGTTTATGATATGATTATTTCGGGAAACACAGGCAACTGCGGCTGTTTCGGGGAGCTGCTCCCTATGACACCCCTTGAAGCAGTGATAAAAAATGTATTGTTCGGGGGAGCCCTTGCATATACCTATAAGTCGATTGAACTGGATAAAAACCGGAGGCTTGCGCTTTCGTTCGGGGTGTATCCCGTAATAGTTATTCTCTCACTTCTGATCTTCGGCTGGCCCTCATACACATCACACAAGGAAAAAGCAGTGGCTGATAAAGAGCTGAATAGCAAAACTCAACAGAAGAAGGATATAACTGAAAAGGATACTGTTCAGAAAGCTGAAGAAACTGTTCAGAAAAAGGATACGCTGCAGATAAAAGCGGAAACAAAGCCTATTAAAAGCAGAGAACAGATACTGCTGGAAAAGTATCCTCCCAAAACTTCAATCTACGGCAAATTCAAAAATTTCAGCACAGGAAGTTTAGATCCCGATCAGGGTGTGAAACTCGTGGCTTTTCTTTCACTTGATTGTGATCATTGCCTTGATGTTGCCACACGTCTGACCAAAATGAAAGGGATGGCAGGCAATGCACAGTATCTGTTTTACTGCTTTGGCGAAGAAGAGCAGCGCAAAGAGTTTTACTCAAAATCAGGTTCTTCTGCACCTTACAGGCTGATGAAGCCGGTTGAGTTTTTCCCTTATCTCTCTCAGAGCCCTCCAAAACTGGTGCTGCTCGTTAACGGAAATGTTATTGATGAATGGGAGGGTGATGAAGCAGATACAGAACTTGTGCTCAGGAAAATCAGAGATTTAGAGATGTGATGCAGTATTTAATTAAAATTTATTATATATTCCGTATATCTAATTCAAATCTTAATGACGTCCAGAAAACTAATTTACATCAAAAACCGGATCGCGGAAATTAATATAATTCACGATGTACTCAATCAGTTAAAAGATGAATGGGGACTCGATACAACTGTTTCTGCCGATATAGTTGTGGCGCTTGATGAACTCCTTGCCAATGCAATCTATCACGCATTCAAGCGTGATGAGCATGAGGAGATTAAAATTGAATTTATCAGAGAAGATAACATTATCAGGATAGGCATAGAACATGGCGGTATCCTGTTTGATCCCACCCGCAGAGAGGTGAAAAAAGCTGCGAGCACTTTGGATGATATTGAAATTGGCGGGCTTGGTATTCTTCTTGTTAAAGAACTTATGGATGTGTTTGAATACCGGGTAACCCCTGAACAAAAGAATTTTATAACTTTAATAAAACATTTGAGGTGATTTATGATTGTATCTGAAGTTATTAAAGGCGGAATTAAAATTGTCGGCCTGAACGGCCGGCTTGATATTTCAACTCAGGATGCTGTGCAAGATAAAATAAACGCTCTGCTCAGTGACGGCTCTGCAAAAATTGTTATTGACTGTTCTGACCTGACTTTCATTTCCAGCGCCGGATTAAGAGTTTTTATGTCGGCTCTTAAACAGGTTTCATCTGTTGATGGTAAACTCGTGATTTCAAACCTGAATGATACAACCAGGAAAATTTTTGATATAACAGGTTATGATTCAGTTTTTAACATTACAACTTCACTTGATGAAGCAATAAAACAGTTTTAGGTCTCCCATGGAATTTAAAGTAGAAGAAAAAGAAAAATTTAAGCTGATTTACCTTTCCGGAAGATGTGACTTAACAGATTTCGAGAAATTTAACTCGGTTTTACAGGAATCAATTTCGGGAGATTACAAAGAAGTCCTGATTGATTGCACTGATTTTGAATACATCAACAGTTCAGGACTTAAAGCAATTATTATGAATGCCAAAGAATTCAAACAAAAGGGAGGAAACTTTTCGTTTGTGAATCTGGGGACAAATGTGGAGAAGGTTTTTTCGATTACCGGGTACACAGATTTGTTTAAGATTTTCAAAACAACAGAAGAGGCGTTAAAATATCATGAAAAGTAGCGTGAAATTTATTCTGATTTCACTCTCCTCGTTTATTGTTCTTGTAATCATTTATATTGCTATAAATTATTTTGCCCCCATAAATCCTGACAGACTGAATTTTGTTCATGCTTATTTTGCAAAAGGAGTTTATGAGTCGTTCGAAAAAACAATGAGTTCGTATCCCGAAAATGAACGTGCTCTTGTTGATATCAGGGTTCTGCTGGCCGAACTCAGAGGAAACGAAAGAACTTTTGCCGATAATATTCTGAACACCCCGCCAAAAGAGTTTGGCATAAAAACCCCCTTTTATTCAAGACAAAATGCTTATGATCTTGTGCGCATTGATAATGTTAAGCTGAAAGACAGTGCTGAGACAGGAATTCAGTATCTACCCTCACATGTTTATGAAGATTATGAGAAGATGATGAAGGCAATGTCAGCCGATCTTGGCAGAAAGCTGTATGTTGACAGCGGCTATCGTTCTGCAGGCAGGCAGGCTTATTTGTTCTTTAAGTATCTCGTAAATATTTATGACTTTTCACTCAAAGAAAACTGCAAATGGATTGCCATGCCGGGTTACAGCGAGCACGGCAGCCCTGAAAACACTGCCATTGATTTTGTTTCTGAGGATGGAATAAATGGTTTTTCGGGGTCACAGTCTGCAGCCGACTTTGAAAGGCTTCCTGAATTCAGATGGCTTAAGGCTAACGCAGCTAAATTTAATTTTGTATTGTCATACCCGTACAAAAACAGTGCAGGTATAAATTATGAACCATGGCACTGGCACTGGGCTAAAAATACCGGGTCATAAGGCGAGAGGTTGCAGGTTCATAAATCAAATTTAATGCATGCCGGAGAATAAAAACCATTCCCCGGCAGCATAATTTCATTTTAAGAGATTATTAAGATATCCCGTGAATTCCTCTTTGCTGAGTTTAACCGATTCAGGTGTTCCGGGTTGAAATGAAATCAGTTTCTCCGCTCCGTCAGAAAAGGAGAAGTAACCCTGAGGGGTGGAATAGACAATTTTGTGCCCTTCGAAAATTCCTGCCTTAAGAACCTCTTTACCGGTATTAATCTCATTCAGACAAACTGTGCCGTCGGCTGATACTGAAGCCAGAATATTTTTCCCGGGAATAACCGCCATGGCATTTATTCTTCCGGTGTGTCCGTTTATTTTTACAAGTACTTCGCGTGTATCAAAGTCTCTAATAAAAATTGATCTGTCTTCGCCGGCAGTGATCAGCTTTTTGCCATCCGGAGTGAACAGAACGGCTGAAATTCCGCTTTTCTGTTCTCTGAATGAGGCGTAATTGAAGAGTGAATTTGTATTCCACAGGTTTGCAGCCTTATCAGATGCGCCGGATGCAATCACCGAATCTGACTTATGAACATCAAGCGAGTAGATATATCCCTCATGTCCTTCAAATTTACTCTCATCAACCCAGTCAGAAGTTCTGACCATTTTTATGAGTTTATCTCCTGCCGCAGAATAAAGGTAATCTCCTTTATGATTAAGTCTGAGGGCAGAAATAAAATTGTTGTGAATCTTCAGCATTTTAAGTTCAAGCCCTGAAATGGCATCCCAGACGCGTATGCTTCTGTCATAACTGCCTGATACAAGGGTATAATCTTTATTCATGAAGGTGACGGCAGAAACGCCATCTGTATGGCCGGCAAGGTTGGAGAGGAATTTGCCTCCCGGCATTTCGTAAATTCTCACAAGACCATCTGCCGAGCCTGAGGCGAGCAGTTTGCCGTCAAAGCTCACAGCAAGTGAGGTTATTTCTTTTTCGGCACCGTCAATCTTTTTCTCTGCAAAACTCCCCTTAAGAGTAAGATCGTAAACAGTTGTGTCAGATCCCGCAAAAAATAACTCTGATCCGTCGGGTGAAACGGTGACCGCCAGCAGATCTATTGAATTTCCTTTAATCGAATAAACAGGCTTCCCGTCATCCATTTTCCAGAAATCAATATCGTTGTTAATGGAGGATGTCACGATCAGGCCTTTTTTCACCATGAAGAGAATATTGTTCACGAGAAGATTATCACCTCTCATTTCGCTTACAACAGATTCAGATGAGATATTGTATTTTTTTACGGTGAAGTCAAACAGAGCCGCAAGAACATGGCGGTTATCCTTCGCAAATTCGGTTGTAAGAACCGGTTCAGACTCAGTGAAGATGGTTGAGAAGATGCTGTATTTCTGCTGGTCAGTATTAAGTTCATATATGAATACAGAGCCGTCATAACAGCCTGAAGCAAGTTTGTTGCCGTCTGATGAAAATGAAAGTCCGGTTATGAGATCGGTCTGATCCTGAAAATTAAAGATCATATCACCGCTCATAATGTTAAAAACCTTTACAATTCCGGTTCCTGTTCCATATGCGGCAAAGGCACCTGAAGGATGAATTGCAAGGCTGTTTACATCGGCAGGGGTTTTAATAATTTTGACCACCTCGTCAGTTTCAAGGTCACGTATAGCCACAGAGTAATCATAGCTGCCTGAAAGGAGATATTTACCGTCAGGGGTGATTTTAATGGAGGTTATCACGTCATTGTGAGCATTGATTGTTTCTATTTCAGTACCTGCAGAAAGATCCCACACACGTATTTTAGCATCAGCACCGGCGCTGTAGAGAATGTTCTTAAAAGGATGGAATTCAAGGGCTGTGATATCTGAAGTATGGCCCTGCAGATTGAGCAGTAACCGGTTATCATTGAGATCCCAGACTTTAATAATATCATCAAGCCCCCCGCTGGCCAGCAAAGTTTCACTGCTGTTAACTGCTATTGAGAGTACCCCCTCACTATGACTTTTTTGAAATAACACCCTGTTATTCTGAGCCTGAACCTGCGTTAAAAACCATATTTAATCCGGAATTTGCAAGAATTTGTTTATCCATTATTACAGGACCATTATAATCTTTGCCTTCACCATAACGGTAATCAAGATTAAGAGCAATGGCATGTCTTTGGTCAAAAGAAAGAGGCACAGTAGT
>JABWCA010000003.1 GCA_013359345.1 Ignavibacteriaceae bacterium | reverse complement strand
GTTGCTCGTTGACCGTAAATCGTTACTCGTTGTTCGTTGTTCGTTGTTCGTTGCTCGTTGACCGTAGATCGTTGCTCGTTGTTCGTTGCTCGTTGACCGTAAATCGTTACTCGTTGTTCGTTGTTCGTTGAAAAAGGCAGCATAAATGAAGTTGTACGCTGCCTGAGCCTGAAAATTATTTAATTCATGCGTTCATATCAATGGGTGCTATCAGTTGTCTTTTGACTGATGAATTCCGTGTTGACTGATCTGTCAATTCACCACCAGCCCAGGGTGAAATGATTCCTGACTCCTGCATCTTACCCCCTGTTTCCTTCATCCTGTGTCCTGTATCCCGCATCTTGCCTCCTGTTTCCTTCTTTCGGTTCTAAGCATTTCACAGCCGAAAAGCATTTCGACAGTGGTAACCGGCATAATGCACCTGTTTCTTGTTTCCTGATCCCTGTTTCCAGAAGCAAGCCATACCCGTCATATCACCATACCACCATACTGCTTGTTTCCTGTTCTCTGCTCACTACTCACTGTTCTTGCTTCCTGCTTCCCGCATCCTGCCTCCTGCTTCCTGTTTCCTTCATTCTGTCATACTGATTCTGGGACAGAAGAGTACCCGTGAAGAAAAACATAGAAAGGATTAAACAGTGTATTGTCCTCATTTGTATTGCCCTGTTTGAAGGAAAAAAATCAGATAAATTATTAAAAGGATTTTAAGTCCCACTAAATCATTATTTAATTCTATGGATAGTGACGGGTTGAAAATCCCACGCTCCAACAAAGTCAAACAGATCTATCACATACTTATCTTCATTTCGGGAAGTACCCCGGATGAACCGGCATTCAATTCTGAAGGACGGTTCACCCTGACGCCCGCCTCCTTGTAAGACAATCACTTCATCGGGATTATAATCCCCGCTATTAATTGCCCTCGCTTGTTCCATGAGAACAAATGGCTCATTACCCTGAATCCCGTTGTAAATTCTGAAATTTGGTTGACTCAACTCCCCATTTGCCCCAATTATATCTTGCCAGACTTCAAATTTAAAGTAATACACTGCACCGGGCATATCATCTGATAAGGGGGCCGAGCTGCCTTCAAAAATCCCGTTCATTCTTTCATACTTGTTCTGGGATAAAAGATTAACTGTTAAGAAAAAAAGAAAAATGACGAAAATGTGTTTTGTTTTCATTTGTGTAGTTATCCGGTTTAATTAATAATTAATGTTTTATACAGTCCAATATCTGATAACACTTCAATTTCCGGGAGATTATTTAACTCTTTTAAGCACAATCGTACTGAAGTCTTCCTCCCCGGACGGAAATCCAAAATATTTCGATATTTCATAAGTGTCATCCTTTGGGGCAGCACCTTGTTTGAAAGAAGCATTAAGGAGGGGTTTTCCGCCGGTTCGGTTCATGCCTGTAGTGTAAAGAGTAAAGTCTTTCTCAGGTGAGATGTCCCTGGCAGATACATCCCGGGTTAAAGTAATCTTTTTTCCCCTCTGTAACCTGTGAACAGTAAAAATCGGTGAACTTTTTTCGCCGTTAATACCGATTGTCTGTTGGTATACATCAAAGATAAATGAGTAGTTCCCGCTCCCACCTTCAAAGACTCCGTTCCATCTTTCATACTGGTTTTGTGAATAAAGGCTTCCTGCAAGCAGGATAAAAAGAAAAATTATGAATAGTTTTGTTTTCATTTATGCTCCTGATTAAGATGTCTGTAACTGATTATCAGATAAATTGACTGATAGATGTTGCCTTATTTTTTTTGCCTTTAATTTTAAGCAGATCTTTACTTGTAAGGGTTAGTTAACCCGGGTTGAATAACTGTAAAAACATTGCTGATTAAGCTCTGAGAAGAATTCCTTCCGATGCAATTGAGCTTTTCAACAGAATTAAAGCTTTCATTCTAAATTCAGCCCATTACCTGGAGAAAATACCACCAGTCTTCCGTTCCGCAAAAATCCTCAAAGAAAACTTTCTCCTGATTTAAGTGGCAGAGCCGTATAGGGTTTAACAGATGAAAGAATTATTCCAATTACTTATGAATCTGCAAGGAATTTTCTGCTTCCCCGATTGCAGAATATTAATTTTTCCTCTTCAGAGTGATGGCCGTTTTCCAGGAAGTATTCCGGTCATTTATTAAATAAATGTCATCTTTAGGATCTGCACCCCTTCTGAATTCGACATCTAAAGTGCGGGTAACCCCTGATTTTCCTTTGATCAGTAACTTAAATGTTGCCACGTTATCTGTATATTTAAGATCACTTGGATCAAGCGTTAAGAACCGTTCGCTAAACTCATTTAAACCGGGGGCCTCAAAAAACCTGAAAGAAGGATCACCCAGGGAACCGTTTCCATCAATTACCTCCTGTTCCACAATAAATCTGATTGCCCGTTGTTTATTTGCCCCTTCGAATACACCATTCCACCTTTCAAAACGGTTTTGTGAATAAAGGCTCCCTGCAAGCAGGATGAACAGAAAAATGATGAGACTGTGATTCGTTTTCATATATGCTCCGCAATTTTTATTAATATTTTGAGTTATGAGCCTTAATACAATTTTATTGAAATAATGTTCCTGTGATCTTTATTTTTTTTAAGTCCCGTTTCCGGATGGCCTTAGTTCTGATATTCTGACTGCCTGTTGCGGCAGTTGCTCAATTTTAAGAGATACTGCTCATTAATAAAACGGAACCGGGAATCAATCCGGTAAATGCACAGTGGCAGATATGGTTTGTTTGCTGTTTCTTTGTCAATTTTGCACAATGGGGGATATCAGAATTCTGCTTCAGTGATGAAATGACCTAAACGGCCGTTATTTTGCAGTTAGCTGATATTTTCAGCGCAAAATAAATAACCTGAACTGAATTAGCAAAGAAAATTTATACTGACTGAACAGAGTGAGTAAATTAAAGATCAGATTCACATGTTATTACAGAACGGAAAAACTGGTGTTCATTTCCTGTGGTACAGGCTCCGGTTCTTAATGCAAGCGATCAGATTAATAAAAAAAGGAGTGCAATTTGCAGTAATTTTACCCAAGAGCGTCAAATTTTTCTTTGTATGCAGCTTCTATCTCATCCAGTCTGGAAGATACTTCCTCCCACTCAAGCATCAGAGTATCAAGCACAGATTTTTCATCATTATAGCGGGTGGTTTTTTCTCTGGCAAGATCAGGGTTGCTGTAGATTTCCCCGGCAGCAAATTCAGTTTCAAATTCAGTTATTAACTTTTCAGAAGCATGGATCTTATCCTCAACATTTTTCAGTTTTGCAGAAAGGTCTTTTGTTTCTTTGTACTTCTGCTGACGGAGTTCAGCCTCAAGTCTTTTTACATCTTTTCTGTTAACAAGTTTACCCTCAGCTTGGGATGCTGAAGCCGACTGGTTTGCTTCAGATAAATTTTCTGTGAGGAGTGATTTTTTATAAAGATAATAATCAAAATCACCGGGATAATCTTTAACACCGGTTCTGTTTATTTCCACAACACGGTTAACAACAGATTTAAGGAAATCAATATCGTGTGAAACAATGATTATTGTGCCGGTGAACTCAATAAGTGCATTCTGCAGTATCTGTTTGCTGGCAAAATCGAGATGGTTGGTGGGTTCGTCAAAAATAAGCAGGTTTGATTTCTGCAGGAGTATTTTAATAAGTGCAACGCGGCTTTTTTCTCCGCCTGAAAGCACACCGACCTTCTTAAACACATCATCACCTGTGAAAAGGAAGCAGCCCAACAGTGCTCTCACCTGTGGAATTGAAAGCCCCTCTGAGACTGAATAGATTGTATCCATGATATCGAGTTCTGTATCGAGATCATCGTAAACATCCTGGGCAAAATGGGATATTGAAACGTTATAACCGGGCATACGATGTCCTTGCTGAACATCAAGCTTGCCTGCTATGATTTTTGCCAGAGTTGTCTTGCCTGCTCCGTTGGGTCCCACGAAGGCTATTTTTTCACCTTTGGAGATGGTAAAATCAAAATCTCTGAAAATCGGCTTACCCGGATATGAGAAACCGATTTTATTCAGCTCCATTACAGTCTTTCCGGAGGGGGGAGGGACCGGGAACCTGAATTTTATCTGGTTCTGATCATCGGGAAGTTCAATCAGATCAATTTTGTCAATCTGTTTGATAACGCTCTGAACTTGTCTTGCCTTGCTTGATTTGTATCTGAAGCGCTCAATGAAACGCTGCTTTTCCTTGAGAAACTTTTGCTGCTGAATGTACTGGCTCTCTGTAAGACGGTCACGCTCCTCTTTGAATTTGAGGTAAGCATCATAGTTGCCGTTAAACACATTGAATTTGTTGAGATATATTTCAAGAGTTTTGTTTGTAACCTGATTTACGAAATAGCGGTCGTGAGAAACGACAATCAGGCCTCCCTCAAATGATCTGAGAAATGACACCAGCCATGCCAGCGATTCGAGATCAAGGTGGTTGGTGGGTTCATCCAAAAGGAGAATTTCATTTTTTGAAAGGAGGATTTTAGCGAGCGCAATTCTCATCTGCCATCCGCCGGAGAATTCCTCACACTGTCTGTCAAATTCCTCCTCAGAGAATCCGAGCCCTTTAAGAATTTTTTCGGCTCTTGATTCTGCGGAGTATGAATCGAGGTCAATCAGCCGGTGCTGAATTTCGCCGAGTTCCTGGAGCAGAGCGCTGTCACCATCTTTTGAATGAGCAGGGTCTTCCAGCAGGGTATGAATCTCTTTTTCACGTTCCTGAAGTGTCTGAATTTCAGATAATCCCGAAAGTACCTCCTCAAGCAGTTTCTTCCCTTTGTGTGTTACATTATCCTGGGGAAGATAACCTATCCTGAGATTCTTCTTTTTACTGATATCACCCGATTCAGGGGGGAGTTCGCCATTGATGAGTTTGAGCAGCGAGGATTTTCCTGTGCCGTTTGCACCTACGAGACAGAATCTGTCAAGTTTGTTGATTTTAAGGCTGACATTACGGTAGAGGTATTCGCCGCCGAACTGGAGAGAAACATTAATGAGATCAAGCATATTATTCTTTAATCACAACGAACTTGGTTTTCCCGATTGTATTTCCCTCTGCATCATGTGCAATAAGGTAATATATGCCTGATGACACAGGATTTCCGGAGGTATCCCTTCCGTCCCATGTGGCAACTCTGCCGCCCGGGGTGGAGAGTGTTCTTATGAGATCGCCGGCAAGGTTGAGGATCATTATTTCTGAATCCTTGATAAGTCCGTCAATTGTAAGGGGTTTCCCGGATCCGTTAATTTTGTAAGGGGAGGGGTAAACACGCAGATTTGAGTAATCACGCTCAGGTGCCTGTGCGTCAGTTTTGAGAGCAATTAGTCCGCCTGACTGGCCGATATATACAATACCGTTTTCTTCATCAATGCCCAGCGTTTTCACTTCGTCCGAGAGCAGAGGGCTGTTCTTAGAATCGTAAGCAGCTATCAGATTGCTGCCGTCAGAAGAAAGCAGAATCAGTCCCTGATCTGTGCCTACCCATTTTCTGTTGATGGCATCAACCACTATTGCATTAATTTTCTGCTGCCTTACCGAAAAGACCGATGAAACCCTTGGTTTGGTTGAGCCGCCCATGTTAAGTACGGATGAGAGGCCTGAAACGATGTTGATCCCAAGATCGGTCCCGATCCAGAGATCGCCGCGCTTATCAATTTTGATTGTGTTGATCCTTTGCCCGTTCAGTCCTGTCGACTCATTAATCACTCCGAAAACATCATCGGTGGTGGTGGTGAGTGTTCCTTTTTCATTGAAATAAAAAACATCAGTTCTTGACTGCGCAAAAAACCATTTTGTATCAGAAAGATCAACCTCCAGTTCCCTGTAAACACTTACAAACTGATTCTGGCGGTTCTCAAATCCGAAAAACTGATCTGATTTATCAAGCGCAAAGAGAATCTTACGGTCGGCAGCTTCGTAATTCAGCAGCCAGATATTTCCTTTGGAGTCGCTTTTAATTGAAGGGATAATAAGATAGTTTGTATCAGCCGAAATTCCCTTTATGGGGGTGTTTGCTGCAGTGAAGATATCATACTGACTGCCCGGCTTTATTCTGAGGAAACCTCTGCCGTAACTGCCTGCATAAACATTACTTCCGGAAATATGAATATTGTTGTAACCGTTTGTGGGGAGCCCCGGTATGTTTGAAACATCGTAAGTCTTCCACTTCTCGCCGGTAAAATTATATATGCCTTTTCCTGCAACGTCTGTACCGCTTCCTATCCAGAGACTTCCGTCTTTTGTGGATTTTATATCCGCAAAAAGGTTGGCACCCGGTCCTTCAGGATAAAGGATCGCTTCCACAAATCCTGTGTTCATGATGATCATACCAAGCGAAGAGGCCACATAGTATTTATCATTGAATCTGCCGGCTATGGATGTTATAGTCGGGAGATTGAGGATTGAATCGGTTACTGCGCCGTCTTTTGTGAAATAAATTCCGTAAGGGTTCACGGTCTGCAGCGTATTTTTTACGGAAATGATAAGCTTCTCCCCGTCAACCGTCATTGTGTTTATCACCTGATTCCTCAGGCCGGGAAGATAAGAAACCCAGGCACCGTTTTCATATTTTGCAAGTCCGCGCTCTGTTGCGGCAATTATATTCCCCTTATAGTTAACTATCGAATAAACAATATTTGAAGGAAGACCCTGCGCGGTATTAAAATTATACCATGATTCGGGTGCGGTGAGGTTATCCGATCCCTTTTTCTGAACGGCAATTCCCGCAGGAGTTGCGGCAAACACAACGGTATCAAAAAGCACGGCATTAATTTTGGTGTTCACTGAAAAGCTGCCGAGTTTAAGGTAAGAGTCATAAAAATTGAGATCATTGATATTTATCAGTGAAATGCCGAATTCAGTTGCGGCAATAACCGTATCTCCCTTTGCCTGCAGATTAATAACAGCTTTTGAAGATCTTCCGGAATTAAATATATCAAGTATTGCGGTTGTTTTAGCCGTGGCAGGATCATAAACATCAATTATCCCGTTTACAGACCCGAACCAGATTTTACCGTATTTATCAATGGTGAGAGAGTTAATCGGGGAACCGTTTAACCCTTCTGCCTTTGTTAAAAGTAAATATGAAGAATCAGTGAAAGTGTGTCTGAATACACCTCCTCCGGCAGCCGCCCAGAGATCTGAACCCGTGATCATGGCAGAATTCACTTCCTTTTTATCGGAATAAATTTTCCATTCAGCAGAAGTCTGTGCTTTAAGCTGAGTAAGCGAAACAGATATTAAAATAAAAAATACAAAAAATGTCTTCATATTTATTTCAGAAAGATTATGCAAAAACTCGAATATTTACAGGCGGGGAGAAAGGGGCCTCCGGGGAAGGAGGCCTGAAAAATTAAATTTGTTTTATAACATTCACTGTTTCTATTGCAGAAACTGCTGCATCCCAGCCTTTATTGCCTGATTTTGTGCCGGCACGTTCAATTGCCTGTTCAATTGAATCGGTGGTGAGCACCCCGAAAATAACGGGCACGCCATACTTAAGGCCTGCCTGAGCGACACCTTTAGACACTTCTGATGCAACATAGTCAAAATGAGGGGTTGCACCTCTGATAACTGCACCCAGCGCCACAACGGCATCATATTTTTTTGATGATGCAAGCCGCTCGCAGATCAGGGGGATTTCAAATGCACCGGGAATTCTCACAACCGTGATATCCGTTTCAGAGCAGCCATGCCTTACCAGGCAGTCATGCGCTCCTTCAAGCAGTTTTGAAGTGATCAGGTCATTGAATCTGCTTACCACCAGAGCGACTTTCATCCCTCCGGCTTCAAGTTTACCAACTATTTCTTTCATGTCTCAAATAATATTTTTTAGATAAATACAAAAATAACTAAGAATCAGCAGAAATTTCTAATTAGTTAAGGTCAGAAATTATGATTCAGAAATTGCCGGATGAGCTCTTATGCTGTTAAAACTTCTGAACATATCCTCATTCAGAAAATATTTCCCGAAATTTGATTCGTCGCGCTCATTTGACGCATGGAAATCAGAGCCGCCTGAAAAGGGAACTCCTTTCTCCTTTGCGAACCTGATAAGCCTTGACGTAACCGGGCTGGTGTGAGAAGGGTGGATGGCCTCAATGCCGTCAAAACCCCTGGCAAACAGAACTTCAAGAAACTCCTCAGGAAAATCACCGGGGTGGGCAAGGAATGCAACTCCGCCCGCGTCCTTTATCAGGCCAATGCCTTCTTCGGGTGATAATGTGAACTTGGGCTCATTCACGGGATTGTTGTTCCCCAGATAATTTCTGAAAGCCTCACCAAAGTTTTTAACGATTTTTTTTCTCACAAGCGCTCTGGCAATATGCGGCCGCCCGATATTCCCGAATTTCGCTTCATTCAATACGTCTTCAATAGTGATCTCAATTCCCAGAGCTTTCAGGTTTTCAATTATTGCCTCTGCTCTTGATATCCTTTTCTCTGAAAAATGGCGTATATAACCGGAAAGGACTTTGTTTTTGTAATCAAAATAATACCCGAGAACATGCACCTCATATCCTTCATACTGCGTGCTCAGTTCTATGCCGGGGATTACAAGAACATTATATTGTGAGGAGAGGGTAACAGCCTGAGCATAACCTTCAAGTGTGTCATGATCGGTTATGCTCAGGATTTTAATATTTCGTGAAGATGCCTTTTTCAATAAAGATTCCACACTCAGGTAACCATCAGAGAAGTGAGTGTGAGTATGGAGGTCTGCCTTAAAAACCATTAATCAGCTGTACATTTCCTTGAACTTTTCATACTGCGGGATTCTGAGTTTGGATCCGTCGAGTTCAATCAGTCCTTTTTTTGCAAAACTATGCAGAGTTCTTGAAATTGTCTCCCTTGAGGTGCCTGCCATATTGGCAAGATCATGCTGATAGGGGAGCTTTTCAATTTCAACAACACCCTGTCTTATTTTTCCCATTTCATCGGCAATCTGGAGAATGACTGTAGCAACTTTACCTTCCGCATCTTTAAGAGAGAGTGATTTGATCTTCATATCAGCAGCGCGGAGTCTTTTTGTAAGTTCCTGAAGCAGGGAGATTGAAATTTCGGGATGATTATAGAGAAGGTCCAGGAAATCATTTCTCGAAATTATGAAAAGTTCAGTGTCTTCCTGTGCTGTAACCGTGGCCGATCTCTGCAATCCGTCAAGGATTGCCATTTCCCCGAAAAAGTCATGCGTGTTAAGAATGGTGAGAATCACTTCTCTTCCGTCATCACTTTCGCGGGAAACTTTAACTTTGCCTGTTACAATCACAAAAAGAGCGTTACCTATTTCATGTTCCTGGAGGATCACAGAATCCTTCAGAAAAGTCTTCCTTTTGCCTAACTTTGAAATCTTTTCAATTGTTTCATCTTCGAGATTTTCAAAAAGGGGAACATATTTTGGAAAATCAAGGTCTTCGCTCATCTTACAGTATTCCTTAAAAATAATTGAGTAAGCAAGTTAATTGACGTAAGTCACAAAATCAACTATATTTAATGCCGTTTTCAGCCTCAGAGGCAAAAAAATGAAATAATCTTTCAAATTTAAGAAAAATATATTTATATACCAGTTCTAAGTATATTGTTGA
The DNA here is from genome assembly GCA_013359345.1 of Ignavibacteriaceae bacterium. Taxonomy (GTDB): domain Bacteria; phylum Bacteroidota; class Ignavibacteria; order Ignavibacteriales; family Ignavibacteriaceae; genus JABWCA01. Next base: position 33,637 of record JABWCA010000003.1, on the reverse strand, counting down.
TAATCAGTTAACAGGGCGGAAAGAGATGAGCGCGGCGGCTGATGAATGCTTTAAACAACCCTTCATGATTTAATGTGCCGTCCTGAGACAAACAGACGGTGAGAACCTGCGGTGTTTTTCAGACGTCATATTGCAGCAAAGGACGTAAAAGCAGTTAAAAACGAAAAATGATTCAAAAAATAGCTTATTAAAACTGATTTAATTGATTATAACTCAAATCTTAGGTAAATTTGACAGATAACTAATTTTTAAACTTGAAAGACAGGAGTTAAAATGCCAGTAAAAATAGGAATAAACGGATTTGGACGAATTGGAAGACTGGTGTTCAGAAGAGCAATAGAACTCGGTGATATTGAAATTGTTGGAATTAATGACTTAACCGATGCTAAAACATTAGCTTACCTCTTAAAATACGATTCAGTGCACAGAAGATTCAATGGTACAGTAGAAGCCGACGGAAATGATATTATTGTTAACGGCAAAAGAATTGTAATAACTGCAGAAAAAGATCCCGCAAATTTAAAGTGGGGTGCATTAGGAGCAGAAGTGGTTGTTGAATCAACAGGTGTTTTCAGAACTCAGGAACAGTGCGAAAAACATATTGCTGCCGGCGCCAAAAAAGTTATTCTGACGGTTCCCGCTTCAGGTTCAATTGATGCCACAGTAGTGCTGGGTGTTAATGACAGTGTGTTAACCGGAAATGAAAAAGTTGTTTCAAATGCTTCATGCACAACAAACTGCCTGGCTCCCATGGTAAAAGTTCTTAATGATGCCCTGGGTGTTGATAAAGGTTACATGACAACCGTGCACTCATACACAAACGACCAGAATATTCTTGACTTACCGCATAAAGATCTCAGAAGAGCAAGAGCTGCTGCAGTTTCCATTATCCCCACAACAACCGGTGCTGCAAAGACTGTTGGTAAAGTTATCCCTGAATTAAAGGGCAGACTTGACGGATTCTCACTCAGAGTTCCCACCCCCGATGGTTCAATCACTGATTTTGTCTGCACAGTAAATAAAGAGACAACAGTTGAAGAAGTTAATGCTTTAATGAAAAAAGCAGCCGAAGGCCCGCTTAAGGGAATCCTGTATTACACAGAAGATCCTCTGGTAAGTGCTGACATTTTAGGCGATCCTCACTCATGTATTTTTGATGCACAGTCAACCATGGTTCAGGGTAACCTGGTTAAAGTTGTTGGCTGGTATGATAATGAATGGGGTTATTCATGCCGTGTTGTTGATCTTCTTAAAAAGATTGCATAACATAACTCAATTAAGGGAGCGGTAATTTTTTACCGCTCTTTCTTTATATAGCTTAGACTACGGAAAAGGTGACAGATGAATAAAAAAACTATTGATTCGATTGATCTCAAAGGTAAAAAAGTACTTGTAAGAGTTGATTTTAATGTTCCGCTTGATGAAAACCTGAATGTAACAGACGATAAAAGAATAGTCGAATCGCTCCCCACGATCAAAAAAATTGTCTCAGAAGGCGGGAAAGCCATTCTGATGAGCCACCTCGGACGACCCAAAGGGAAAGTGAATCCGAAATACTCGCTCGCTCCTGTTGCAAAAAAACTTTCTTCACTGCTCGGCAAAGAAGTTAAATTTGCTCCTGACTGCATTGGTGAAGATGTTGCCCGCATGGCTGAAGAGCTTAAGGCAGGTGAAGTTCTCCTGCTTGAAAACCTGAGATTTTATCCTGATGAGGAAGCCAATAATCCTGAATTTGCACAGAAACTTGCCTCAATTGGCGATGTATACGTTAACGACGCCTTTGGCAGCGCCCACAGAGCTCATGCCTCAACAGAAGGTGTGACAAAATTCATCGAAACAGCAGTTGCCGGGTACCTTATGGAAAAAGAACTGAACTATCTCGGCAATGCATTGTCTGATCCCGTGAAACCTTACTGCGCCATTCTTGGCGGAGCCAAAATTTCAGGCAAAATTGACGTGATAAACAACTTATTAGGCAAAGTTGATGTTCTTATAATTGGCGGAGGCATGGCTTACACATTCTTTAAGGCAAAAGGTTATGAAATAGGAACCTCACTGCTTGAAGCTGAAAAACTTGATCTCGCCAAAGAACTTCTTGATAAATTTGATAAGTCGGGTATCAGGGTTCTTTTACCGGTTGATAACGTTGTTGCGGCTGAGTTCAGCAATGATTCACCCGCAATGGCAGTTAAATCAGATTCCATTCCGGCTGATAAGATGGGTCTTGATATCGGACCTGAAACAGTAAAGCTGTTCAGTGACGCAATCAGATCATCAAAAACAGTTGTGTGGAACGGCCCTATGGGCGTTTTTGAATTTGATAATTTTGCAAAAGGCACCTTTGCAATTGCACAGACACTTGCTGATGCAACTGCTGCAGGATCCGTTACGGTTATCGGCGGAGGCGATTCAGCAGCCGCGATAGCAAAAGCCGGTCTTGAGGATAAAGTGTCACACGTTTCAACAGGCGGCGGTGCCTCACTCGAGTTTCTCGAAGGCAAGGTTCTCCCCGGCGTTGACGTTCTGAATAATGCTTAAATATTAACCTTTGAGGGGGTATTCTGACCCCCTCTTAAATTAAAAAAAAGTCAAAAGTAAATATGTCTTATAACTCATACAGACCGATGGGATTCAGTTTCTTCCCCCCGGTCTTAAAAAATCTTCTGATTATAAACGGTATTGTCTTTTTTATTACTATCCTGATGGAAAACATACTTGTGGGAGGAGTTCCTGTAGAGCTCATTCTCTACAAGTGGTTTGCACTCTCACCGCTTACCGGTATGGGCGACACTTTTGACTTTAAAATATGGCAGCTGATCACCTATCAGTTTATGCATGCCAATTTCAGTCACATATTTTTTAATATGTTTGCGCTGTGGATGTTCGGCGCTGAAATTGAAAACCTCTGGGGTTCCAAAAAATTCCTCACTTATTATCTGATGTGCGGTGTTGGTGCGGGGCTTCTTCATCTTTTTGTGACTCCGCTTCTCGGGCTGCCTCCTGCCCCCACAGTGGGTGCTTCCGGCGCGGTCTATGGAATTATGATTGCTTTTGCTCTTATGTTCCCCGACAGATATATTTATATCTATTTCCTTATTCCGGTAAAAGCCAAATATCTCATCGGATTCCTTATTATGATTGAAATTCTGGCGGTTGATTCAGTTAACAGCACCGTGGCCCACCTTGCTCATATCGGCGGTGCAATAGTTGGCCTTATCTTCATCCTCCTCGATAAGTCGATTCACGTTCCTCTCAAGGATTTGCTCGGGCTGGGCTTCAGAAAAAGAAGGAATTACGATTACGACCGCGACTACACCTATCAGGATTCAGGCAGGAATTCAGGCCGCTCAACAGTTTACGAGGATATATCTGATGCCAGAGTGCATGATACAGATGATGAAATAAGCCAGGAAGAGATTGACCGCATCCTCGATAAAATATCGCACTCAAGCTATAAGAGCCTTACCGAAAGAGAAAAAAGAATTCTGTTTGAGGCAAGCAAGCGAATGAATGAGAAAAGAGAAGCCCATGAGAGAAGAAAGGGAAACTCTGATTATAATTAAGAGGATCTTTCTTGTTCTCTCCGGTGTCCTGATTCTTGTTTATCTGACAGGATGCTCTGATTCAGGCATGGACCGGAAAAAGTTTGTAAACTTTTATGCGGATTACATCACAGCCCAGGATTCAAGCGGATTCAATCCTGAAATCTCTGCAAAAATCAGAGAAGGTCTGTATAAAAAGTATGGTATCACGGCAGAGGAGTATGAGCAGACGGTGAATAATCTTAAAGAGAATAAAACTGACTGGGAGTCTTTCTTTAACGAAGTGATAGCGGAACTTGAAAAACGAAGGGATGAAGAGGCTAAAAAAAGCCTGAAGGATTTTTTCTGACCGCTAAATAAATTCTTATTTCCGGATATGTGTAAGTTTCAGGAAGTTCCTTTTTCAGCTCTTTCATAGTAGTTTTACCCTCATTGTAACACTTCTCAATCGATTCAAATTTTTCTTCCCCTATAAGATTGACAGCATCAATGCCTGAGTCAAATTTTATAAGGGTTTCTATATGCATTGATACAACGGCTTCGTTCAGATTTGTCAGTTTGGCTATATCACTCAGTTTGTAGCCGTCTTTCACCAGTTTATAAGTTTCTTTGAGGTTAAGGGGAATCTCACCATGATTTTTCACCAGGATTGAAGAAGATGCCACCGTGCCTGTGGTTATCAGCTCCAGAACCTGCGCCCCTAACTTATTAAACATCCTTTCATTGAAACCATTTATTGTGAGCAGAGCTTCTTTTGTTTCGGGCTTAACCGATGCAACCTCTTTCAGTATATCGTCATTGCACACGAGATAATTGGGCTGGCTGAACTTTGACGCTGCGGAATCCCGTAATATTCTTAGTTTATGGAAGAGCTCAAGATCAGTTTCGTAATCAGGCTTTGAATCATCCTCTTTGCTTATGAAGTTGTTTTTCTCCAGGTATTCAAGCCCGGGATTGAGTAAAATGATTTTTTCGGGATCTGCGGGATGGAAACCGGTAAGACCTTTGTTTTTGAGTTCAATCAGCACTGATTTTATTTCAGAATAGGTATAACTTCTGCATGAACCGAGTGTTGAAACAGCTGCAAGTTTCTCAGATTTGGTGGTGCCTTTAAGCAGCCCAATAAGATACTTCTCAGCCAGCCCCTTATCAACCTGGAACAATGAGAGGAGAATCTCCTTCCTGATGTAATCAATAACCAGCTGTGAGGTCTGTGAGCCGCCCGTGCACTTATCGCATTTCCCGCATCGGTAAGAATCGAGATTTTCACCGAAATAGCGGAGTATATACTCAGCCCTGCACCCCCCGGTGAAAACATAGCTTTCCATCAATGATAGTTTTGAATGGGCGTTAAGATAACCGTCATTCACCTTTTTCAGATCAAGCTCAAGACGGTCTTTTTTTACTCTGTGCTGAGCCAGACTGACTGTTTCATTGCTGTTTATCTGAGAAAAGTTTATTATACCGCTTCTGGCAAGGTCTTCAAGAAGTCCTGTAAGTTCGGGAACAGGGGCGCCGAGTTCTGACGCTATTTTTTCAGCATCTATCCTCACTTTATAACCGAATGGCTCCGCGCCGAAATTTCTCAGAATGTAAATCAGGAAATCCTTTTTTAATCCGTCGGGCAGATGAATCAGATAGTTCTTAAGATTATCTGTACTTATCAGAAAAGATAAATATGATTTGCCGGTGTAATCATAAGAAAGCCTGAGGTATCCCGCATCTTCCAGAATTTTAAGTGATGAATTAATCATTCCCGCCGGAATCTCCTTGCCAAGCATCAGAGAGACATATTCGGGGTTCACAGAGAACGGGTTCAGCGGTTTATCACCCACTGCAACAGAGGCGGCATCGCAGATGGCTTCGTATATATCCTTTATCACCGTTTTATCGGGGTATGAATTGGAGATAAAATAGTGGTGAATCTTTATATCCTTTTTATCATACAGCAAAACTCCCTTTGATTCTGCACCGTCTCTGCCGGCTCTTCCGTATTCCTGATAAAAACTTTCTATGCTGCCCGGTATATTATAGTGAATCACCATTCTGACATCTTTTTTATCGATACCCATGCCAAATGCGTTTGTGGCGACTATAACATTATATCTGCCCGCAACAAAATCATCCTGTATTCTCTTTCTTTCAATATTGGGAAGTCCGGCGTGATAATATCTGTTTTTTACTTTCCGGGAAGTGAGGTACTGCGATACTGATTCAGCAGTTTTTCTTGTGGATACATAGATGATAGTTACTCCCGGCTCTGAGACAAGGAGCTGGGCCAGTATCTTCTCCTTTTTATCCGTTTCAATCACGGATAAGGCGATATTGGGGCGCTCAAACCCTCTCACAAAGATATCGGGATCAGAAAACCTGAGCTGTTTTGTAATATCTTTTCTTACCTCGGGCGTGGCAGTTGCGGTGAATGCCGAGACCTTTTTGATGCCGCAGTACTCAATAAATTCCTTGATCTTGAGGTAACTTGGCCTGAAATTGTGCCCCCATTCAGAAATACAGTGCGCCTCATCAATAAAGAGAAAATTTGGCGAGAGCTCTTTTATTCTTTTTACGAAAAGGTTATTCTCAAGGCGTTCAGGTGCAACATACAGAAGCTTGTATTTGCCATAGGCTGTTTCATTCAGTATGTAATCAATCTCCCTGAAATCCATGGTGCTGTTTATGAATGCAGCACGGACAGCAGTTGAGTTCAGATTATCCACCTGATCTTTCATGAGCGCAATAAGAGGGGAGACGACAATAGATACCCCGGGTGTGATTAATGCAGGGAGCTGATAACAGAGAGATTTGCCTCCTCCGGTGGGCATTACCGCAAGCACCTGCCTGCCGTTCAGAATTGAGCGGATTATTTCTTCCTGCCCATCCCTGAAACTGTCAAATCCGAAATTTTCTTTTAATGCAATGCTGAGTTCTGCCAAGAGGAGAAAAGCCTAAATAATATTTATTCCAACGCAATTTAACAAATTTGTCTGTGTTACGTCATACCTTAAGCCATTAATCTGAACCGGAAATGAGATTCATATGTGATGCAGGTTACTCCGGCTTGCTGAAATTGAATTTATTGAGCCCTTAAGACGTTAATTAAGAAACGGAAAGAGAATAATCTGCATCAAATAAATGCCTTTCCGGCGAGGAATGTGGATAATATCGGGCAGTTATTTATTCACAGGAAATTGATATATTTGCTATCTGAATTATAAAAGTTAACAGAAAACGTGAAAAAATTAATAGACAGATTTAACGGTAACGGTTCAAACACCGGTGGTGAAATTTTTCAGGAAAAGAAAAAAAGGGAGCGTATTCTCTTAAGCATTTTTATTGTGGTGGCTTTCGGGTTATTTAATCTGGTTTTATATTTACTCTCCGCAACAGTCTGATTTTTTACTCATCCTCAATTTAAAAGATGAAGAACAAAGTATATATTGAAACATACGGCTGTCAGATGAATATTGCTGACAGTGAACTTGTTATGGGTATCCTTAATAATGTCGGTTATGATGTTACCAGGGATGTTCATGATGCAGATGTTATACTGCTGAACACCTGTTCAATCAGGGAAAATGCCGAGCAGAGAATTCATGGAAGACTCGGCAATCTGAAAACATTTAAAAACAAGAATCCCAATACAGTGATCGGAATCCTCGGCTGCATGGCTGAGAGGCTGAGAAGCGAACTGGTTCATGAAAAAAGTATTGTTGATCTTGTTGTGGGTCCCGATGAATACCGCCGTTTGCCAGAGCTGATTGACGTTGTTTATGCCGGAGAGAAGGGGCTTGGCGTAAAACTTTCACGTACAGAAACTTATGATGATATCATCCCTTACAGGGAAGACGGCCTCCAGGCCTGGATCTCAGTAATGAGGGGATGCGATAAATTCTGCACATTCTGCGTTGTGCCCTTTACAAGAGGGAGGGAAAGAAGCAGAAGCCTTTCATCAATTGTTGATGAAGTTAAGCATCTTTCAGGCAGAGGGTTCAGAGAAATAACCCTTCTGGGTCAGAATGTGAACTCATACCGTGATGAGGGTATGGACTTTGCAGACCTGCTTGATTCATGCGCAAAAGTTGATCCGCTGATGAGAATCAGATTCACGACATCACACCCGCAGGATCTGTCGGATAAGCTTCTTGAAACAATTGCTGCGCACAAAAATCTCTGTAATTACATTCATCTTCCTGTTCAGAGCGGATCAGACAGAATTCTGAAGCTGATGAACAGAACCTACACAGTTGAGCATTATCTGAATCTTATTGAGAAAGCAAGAAAAATTATTCCCGGTGTGAGTTTCTCAACGGATATCATTGCCGGTTTCCCCACAGAGACATGGGAAGATCACCTCGGAACGCTTGATGTGATGAACAAGGTGAAGTATGACGGCGCTTATATGTTCAAATATTCACCTAGAGAAGGAACCAAGTCTTATAAAATGGGTGATGACGTTTCTGAAGAAGCAAAAACAAAGAGACTGCAGGAAATTATCGATCTTCAGCAAAAGCACTCGCTCGAACTGAATGAACTAATGATCAATAAAACTGAAGAAGTTCTCGTTGAAGGCACAAGTAAAAAATCAACCGAGTTCCTTTCGGGCAGAACCGATACCAACAAAGTTGTGATCTTTCCGAGATCGGAAGGCATAGAGGAGGGTGACTATGTATCGGTTAAGATATCAAAAGTCACTTCAGCCACCCTGTTCGGTGAGACGGTTGCAATTACAAACAAAAGAGAAGTACCCGTTCAGGCCGCAGTTCAGAGTGCCTGAAAAGGATTGAAATGAAAAAGCTGATTTCCTCCCTGTTTTTATTAATGGCAATGTTTCTTCACGGCCAGGATAAAGATCAGGCTTTATTTCTCCTGAGAATTCATCAGGGTGAACTGTCACCCCAGGAACTGATAAAAGAGGCAGGAGAGTTTAATTCGCCTGATCTCGATAAATTTATCAGCATCATTCTCATGCCTGAAGGGAAGGCAGCAATTGAAAAGCTGATTCCCCTTGCAGACTCAACCGGGAACAAGGCGGTAAAAGAAGCCGCGCTCTACAGGATATCAAACTATTACAAGCTTATTGATAACGACAAAAAGTATCTCACCTTCACTAAAAAACTGAAAAAAGAATTTCCCGCATCAGAATATCTTTCGTTCCTCGGAGAAAAAAAGGGGAATCAGGAAGCCGCGGCAGATAAAACCGCTGATCCTGAAAGCAAGAAGGATGACACTAAAGACAAGGCTGCCGGAAAGACCAAAGATAAGACTGCCGGTGAGGACAAAGATGCCAAAGATAAGCCTAAGGCTGCCGGCGACTGGTATATTCAGGTAGCCGCTTACACAAATGAGAAGAAAGCCAATGAAACAATTAAGAAGCTTGAAAAAAACGGCTTTGATGTTATAAAAACCGAAGGCAAATCAAAAGGAAAAGATTATATCTTTGTAAACGTAGGTTATTATAAATCAAAAGATGACGCAAAAGCCGATGCCGGTAAAATTGAGAAGCTTCTTAAAACAGAGGTTCTTATTAAAAAAAGATCCTGAGGAATGTCACTCAGAATAAAATTCACCGGAACCGGTTCAGGTCTTGCAGTAAAAGAAAGATTTCAGTCTTCATTTCTGCTTTTTACTGATGATTCAGTAACTCTTACAGACTGCGGTGACGGAATTTCAAAAGCTCTGGCTGCAGCCGGAGAAGATCCCTGCCTGATAAACAGAATTATTATAACTCATTTTCACCCCGATCATTACGCCGGATTCCCGTTCCTGATTGTCCAGATGAAAATTCTTGGCAGGAAAACCCCCCTCACGGTTTATGCCCCCTCAGGCGATATAAGTTTTCTGAGGGAACTGCTTCACAGAAGCTACATTTTCACTGAAAGAATCAGCTTTTCCCTTGAATTCAAAGAACTTAACGACGGCGATGTGATTTCGGATAATTCAGGCGTAAGTATAGAAATACGCAGGAACAGCCATCTTGATGAGTACCGGAAATATGATCTGAACGGTGCGCTTTCATTCACAAGTTTTTCGATGACAATTTCTGACGGTGAAAAGGAAGTGTTTTATTCGGGTGATATCGGGGGAATAAGCGATATCACCGGCGGAGTGACAGGGAAAACTGGGATCATAATTACAGAGACCTCGCATATAAGCAGTGAGGAAATACTGGGTCTGATTGAATCTTCGGATAAAAAGATTTATCTTACCCATCTGGATTATGATAAAGAAACGGAGCTGAAAAATTTACTTGATTCAGCCCCTGAGCTGAACGGCAGATATATTTTTGCTGCCGATGGCATGACAATTGAGTATTAACTGAAAAACAAAATTAAAATATCAGAAATGACAGTTGAAGAATTTCAGAGCAAATTTGGAATAATCGGGAAATCAAGGGAGATCAAAGACCTTGTCTCGGTTCTGATGCAGGTTGCCGAAAGTGACATCACTGTTTTGATTAACGGGGAATCGGGAACCGGCAAGGAAGTTTTTGCGAGGGCACTGCACGGAGCAAGCCGCAGAACAGGCAAGAATCTTGTAAGTGTTAACTGCGGAGCTATTCCCGAAGGATTGCTTGAAAGCGAGCTTTTCGGGCATGAGAAGGGCTCGTTCACGGGCGCAACCGATAAGCGGAAAGGGTACTTTGAGCTTGCAGACGGCGGAACTCTTTTCCTTGACGAGATAGGAGAGATGCCTCTCACACTTCAGGTTAAGCTGCTCAGGGCGCTTGAGACCAAAGAATTTATGAAGGTGGGTGCAGAGAGAATCACAAAGGTTGATGTAAGGATTATTGCTGCAACCAACAAAGATCTGCAGGCAGAGGTCGAGAAAAGAAGATTCAGAGAGGATCTCTATTTCAGGCTTAAGGCAGTCACCCTCCAGATACCGCCCCTCAGGAAAAGAAAAGGGGATATTGATCTTCTCACCCATTACTTTATCAGGAACTACTGCACTGATAATGATATACCTGAACCGGATATCACCCCAGATGCAGTGAATTACCTGAGAGAATATTCATGGCCCGGTAATATCAGGGAACTGAAAAACACGATTGAAACTGCCATTGCCATGAGCAGGAACAGCGTTCTCAGCGTTGAAAGCTTTTATCACCTGATAAGGATACCGGAGCAAAGCAGCAGCAGAAATCTCCCGATGCCGCTGAATAAATCGGCGGAAGAAGTTGAGAGGGAGTTTATTAAGCTTGCTCTTTTTGAGCTGAAAAAAGATATAATGGATCTCAAGAATATTGTGCTTGAAACAGCAGAGCGCAAACCCGTTCCCGATGTGCGTGTGCATGATGAAAATGAAGTCTCTGATATGTCGATGAAATCAGCAGAGAAAGCTGCAATCATCAGAGCGCTCAGAAAAGCGAAAGGAAACAGGCGCCTGGCATCTGTGATACTGGGAATAAGCGAGCGCACATTGTACCGCAAGATAGAAGAGTATGATATAAAAGAAGTTATAAGTGATCAGGGGGGGAGTTAAATGAAACTTTATTCATTTTTATTTTGTATATGATAAAGAATATTTTGATTATATTTACAGGATTTATTTTAATTTTTCTGGTGTACGGATGCGGCTGCCCGTATTCATTTACAGGCGCCTCGGTTCCCGCACATCTGAAGAAGCTGGCAATCCCGATAGTTGAAGACAGAAGCGGATCGGGCGAGCCAAATCTCCGGGAGAACCTGACTACTCTGCTAACCCGGAAATTTGTCGAAGACAACAATTTCACACTTACGGACCGTTCAAAGGCTGATGCCGTACTTGAATGCTCCATAATCTCCATTTCTGATGCTCCTGCTGTGGTGTCTGCAGGAGAAAATGTCTCGGCAAGAAGAATAACGATTTCGGTAAAGGTAGTTTACCGTGATCTCGTAAAAAGAAACATCATTTTTGAAAAAACATTTTCAAATTATGGAGATTACTCACCATCCGGCGGTTCAGTTCAGCGAAATTCGGGAATCCAGATATCACTTGATAAAATCTCCGAAGACATTTTGCTTGATACAGTTTCAGGCTGGTAAATTTATTTCAACTCAGGAGTAGAATATAAAAATGGATGATATAGTTTTAATATCATATTTCGTTTCACTGCTTATATTGTTTGTGTTTGGTGCTCATGGTTTTGTTATGGTGTATTACTACAATAAATTCAAGAACAAGAGTCAGCAGCCGGTAAAGGAAGAGATGCCTGATGGTACAGTTACCGTTCAGCTCCCCCTTTACAATGAGATGTATGTTGTTGAAAGGCTGATTGATTCGGTTTGCGCAATCGAGTATCCGAAAGAAAAATTCGAGATTCAGGTTCTTGATGATTCGACTGACGAAACAACCGATATTGTAGCCGGAATCGTACAGAGAAAAAAAGATGAAGGATATGACATTGTTCATATCAGAAGAGGTTCAAGAGAAGGTTTCAAGGCAGGAGCTCTTAAGTTCGGCCTCCAGATTGCCAAGGGTGAATATGTTGCGATATTTGATGCCGACTTCATTCCCGGCACCGACTTCCTCAAAAAGACACTTCCTTTTTTCCATGATGATAAAGTAGGCATGGTCCAGACCCGCTGGGAACACCTGAACGGTGATTATTCAATTCTCACCAAAGCTCAGGCGCTTGCACTCGACGGTCATTTCGTAATTGATCAGAACGTAAGAAACAAAGCCGGATTTTTCATCAACTTTAACGGCACCGGCGGTGTATGGAGAAAAAGCTGTATTGAAGATGCCGGCAACTGGCATGCAGATACCCTTACAGAAGACCTTGATCTCAGCTACAGGGCACAGCTTAACGGCTGGAGATTTGTATTCCTTAAAGATATTATTTCGCCCGCGGAGCTTCCCTCTGAAATCAACGCTTTAAAAGCACAGCAGTTCAGATGGACAAAAGGCGCAATTGAGACATCAAAGAAGATATTGCCGATGGTATGGAAATCAAAAGTGCCGCTCAGAGTTAAACTCCAGGCAACTTTCCACCTGACCAATAACTTTGTGTTTCCGTTCATTCTGCTTACTGCAATTCTTAATGTGCCCCTTATCTTTATAAAGAACAGCGGCTCATATGAAGCTTATTTTGCTCTCCTTTCAATATTTGTTCTGGCAACAATAGGTTCATTCCTGTATTACATGTATGCCCAGAAAGATATAAGAGCCGACTGGAGAAAGAAGATTGTGCTTTTCCCTCTCTTTATGGCAGGCAGCATGGGTTTTGCGGTTAATAACTCACGTGCGGTTATTGAAGGTTTGCTTAACAGGAAGAGTGAATTTGTAAGAACACCCAAATATAAAGTTGAAAACAATAAAGACAGCTGGGAAGGCAAAAAATACGCAGCCAGGAAGGTTAACTTCTCTGTTTATGTTGAGCTTTTAATGGCAGTCTACTGCCTTGTTGGTATCGGTTCATCACTCTATTTCCTTGAGATTGCCGCATTACCGTTCCAGTTCATGTTTTTCATAGGCTTTGCATTTGTTTCTCTTACTTCACTCAAGCATGCTTATTCAAAGAAGAAAGCCAATTGAGAAACTTTGAGAAAGACTTTTTCCTTTTTCGTATACTCTCTGAAGCGGCAAAAAGTCCTTCGTCGGCATTAATTGTCCGGCACATTTACAACGCACTGAAAGAAAATAAAATTTCCGAATCGAAAGAGCTCCTTCTGCGGGCTCTTTCGCTTTATAAAGACCATCCGTTACTGTATTTCCTCTCAGCAATCCTCTTTCTCAAAATAGATGAAGAGAACACAGCCCTGAGCTTCCTGAAAATCACCTCAGAACTTTTGAATAATTCTGCCCTTCTTGATGCTTATATCAGCATGATAAATGATCTGAAAAAAGACAGGCTGGGTGATAAGTATGTTCTTGGTGATCTTAATGAGGAATGCACAAGAATTCTCAGCCCTGTTATAATAGAGGAAGAACTGAAGGAAAGCATTCTGCGTGATTTTGAATATCTCAGATACTCAGGCCCTGAAGTCATCAAATCAATTGATAAAGGGGATTATAAAGAAACCGGCGGATTTGCATCAGTAACAATGGCTGAGTTTTATATATCGCTCGGTGATTTTGGCAGAGCAATCTCCATTTACGAGAATCTGAAGAAAAAAGATCCTTCCAATATTCCTGCATTTGAAAGCAAGATCAGAGAACTAAAAGAAAAATCAGTGCTCTGAGAATTGATCATGAACAGACTTGCCCGTGAATTTTACAGACAGGACGTCATAAGTGTTGCCAGAGGGCTTCTCGGCAAGTTATTTATCAGAGATGCCGGGGGCAGATCACTGTGCGGAAGAATTGTTGAAGTTGAAGCTTATGACCACCCCGGAGATCCTGCCGCACATTCTTACAATGGAGAAACCAAACGCAACAGAGTAATGTTTGGCGATGGCGGTTTCCTTTATGTTTATTTTATCTACGGCATACATCACTGCCTGAATGTGGTTACAGGCCGCCCCGGAGAAGGGAAGGCAGTGCTCCTGAGAGGACTTGAACCCGTGAGGGGGATTGAAGAGATGAGCCTTAACAGATACGGCAGAAAAATCAGTAATGACCGTGAATATGTGAATCTGCTTAACGGGCCCGCTAAAATTGCCAAAGCTTTTAAGACTGATCTCAGGTTCAACGGTGAGGATTTGTGTAACGGTGACTTTTGTATTGCTGATGATGCTTGCCCTGAAAGTTTTGAAACGGCAGTATCGCCCAGGATAGGAATATCAAAGGGGAAAGAGATGCATCTCAGGTTCTTTATTAAAAACAGTCCTTTTGTGTCATGAAACCTCTGAAAAGAATACTTATTACCCGAACTGACAGGATAGGAGATGTGGTACTTACTCTTCCGCTGGCGGGCATAATAAGAAAACACTACCCTGATGCAGAGGTTTTTTTCATGCTGAGGAGTTACACAGAACCACTTACTTACGGCAATAAAGAGATAGCGGGAGTGCTTAATTATGATAATTACACAGAAAAAACCCTCTCTGAAAAGATAAAATTTCTCAGGTCATTCAGGTTTGATGCGGTTTTTGTGATATCTCCGTCTCTTACACTTGCAGCAGAGATGTTTCTTGCAGGAATCAGAACAAGGGTTGGCACCGGATACAGATGGTATTCCTTTTTCTTCAGCAGGAGAGTTTATGAGCACCGCAAGGATGCCAGGTTTCATGAATTTGAATACAACTGCAGGATGCTCAGGGAGGCGGGGATTGACCATAAATATTCCCCCGATGATTTTAACGGACTGATTTCGGTTAAGCCCAACTCAGAGAATATAATAACCCAGAAACTGAAAGAAAAGGGTATTAAGCCGGATGAGAAGTTTGTGATTATTCACCCCGGCAGCGGAGGCAGCTCGGTTGATCTTCCCGTTGAGAGTTTTATTAAGCTGAGCGGATTGCTTTCTGTAAATTTTAAAGTGGTTATAACCGGCAGCCCCTCTGAGTATGATCTCTGTCAAAAACTTATTGTAAATCAGAACGTCATTAATTGTGCCGGTGAACTTGATTTACCTGAACTGATTGCCCTGATCAGTCATGCTTATGCATTTATTTCAAACTCAACCGGCCCCATTCATATTGCAGCTGCATCGGGTATAAGGGTTGCAGGGTTTTATCCTAAGATAAAAGACTGCTCTGCAGAACGCTGGGGTCCGTACAGTTCAAAAAGCAGGGTTTTCAGGCCGGAAATTAATTGTTCGGGCTGTGACAGGAAACAATGTGAAGCTTTAAATTGTATGAGTAGTATTGACATGCAAAAAGTCAGTGGTTATATTGAAAACAATGCTTGAATTTACTGAGGTAAATATGTTTAAGAAAATGATATTGTCCGCTTTTATAATCAGTACCGCATTAATCGTTACCGGATTTACCGGATTCAACGGTAAAGCACCCGGTGATGATTTCCCCAAGGTTACAAACAAAGCCTTCAAGGAGGGTGAAAAACTCACCTTTAATGTTAATTACGGTTTTGTTACCGCGGGAATTGCAACTATGAGTATCCCCAAAATCAAAAAGGTTTCGGGCAGGGATACCTATAACGTCCTGTTTGAAGTGAATTCAGTACCCAGCTTTGACTGGTTTTTCAAGGTGCGGGATCGTTATGAATCATACCTTGATGTTGAAGGACTTTTCCCGTGGAGATTTGAGCAGCATATAAGGGAGGGCGGTTTCTCAAAAGATTATTCCGCTTTTTTTGATCACAGACGCGGAAAAGCCAAAACAACGGACGGTGAATTTACGATAACTCCTTATGTGCATGATATTATCTCGGCATTTTATTTTGTAAGAACCCTTGATTTCTCCGGAATCAAAAAGGGTGGAAGAATTAAACTTCAGAACTTTTATGAAGGCAAAATTCACGATCTCTGGGTTGTATATCACGGTAAGGAGAGGATAACTGTGCCTGCAGGTACATTTGACTGCATAATGGTTGAGCCCCTGGTACAGGAAGGCGGGCTGTTCAAGAGCGAAGGCAGCATTATGGTGTGGCTTACCGATGACACGATTAGAATGCCCGTCAAGGTTAAGACAAAAGTTGTGATAGGGTCAATCGATTCCGAACTCACAAACTATGAAGGGCTTGCAGGAAAACTGACCTCAAAAAGATAATCCTTCCATATATTTTTTTAACTCAACCGGTGAATAATAAACTTATTCATCGGTTTTTTTATTTTTGTAATTAAGATAAAATAATTAAGGTTTTATGGAGCCGGTTAACCAGGAAAATAAAGATAACAATTCTGTTGAGTCACAAGAACTTACACCAAATATCAACCCCGTATCTGCAGCGTTCATTGCGCTGGTTGCAATCTTTCTTCTTTATCAGATAGGCGGGGCAATTGTAACTCTTGCAATCACAGGCCTTAATTTTGAAAAAGCCGATGCAAATGTGCTTCGTTTAACCCAGATAGCAGGACAGTTCTTTTTTATGCTGGTTCCGGCAATATTCTTTTCGAAACTGTTTTACAATCATCCTGTAAAGCTGCTGAGGCTCAGGATGCCATCATTAAAGATGCTGCTGTTGTTCACAGGGGCACTCATTGCGCTTGTTCCTGTTCTTGAGCACATGACGATGCTGCAGGAGTATCTTTTTATAAAATCGGCACAGAATAATGCTGTAATGCATCAGATTAAAGAGTTTATTGATGAACTCTTCAGAATGCTTGAAGGAACCATGCTCAAACTCCTCACTGCGCAGAACTATTTTGAAAATGTGCTTGTGATATTCACAGTTGCGGTAACCCCTGCAATATGCGAGGAAATTGCATTCAGGGGGTTGTTTCAGAGAAGCCTTGAAATGAGATTTAAACCGGTTACTGCCATAATGGTTTCCGGCGTCTTTTTTGCGTTATTTCATTTTAATCTGCTTCAGCTTATTCCGCTTGTAATTATTGGAGCATTTTTCGGGTATGCAGCATACAAAACTGATTCAATCATCACCCCGATCATTCTCCATTTCCTGAATAATCTGTATTCGGTTTCCGTGTTTTTTGTGATGGGCAAAGAAGCCCTCAATGAATTTGAGATAATGACATATTCACCGTTAAATTCTGTTCTGATACTTTTGGGTGGTGTTGTGATTTTTGGTGTGATTATATATTTGATTTCTAAAACAGGCAAAGAGGTGGCAGTTGAAAAAATGTGAATCATGCGGTTATGAATCTGATGATCTGAATCCGGAGGTTTGTCCGGAGTGCGGAGCTGCATTAACATCAGAAAATGAAGGAAATGCAGAACAGGAAGAACTTGTGGTGATCTACACCTGCAGCAGAATGTATGAGGCCGAAATGATCAAGGCAAATCTTGAGAGCGGCGGAGTTACGACATATATTATTTCTTATGATATCTCGGCAATCCCCTCGGTTTCGGATGAAGGGCTGATTCAGATACTTGTAAATGAATCGGACTCAGAGGCGGCAATGGAGTATATCAAAACAATCATCAATCAGGAAGACGGGGGCGAGGTTGAGTAAACTCAGCAATCTGAAGGCAAGAGTTCTTGTTGCGGTTATTGTTGGTCCGCTTCTGCTGGGTCTCACATATCTCGGCGATCTTTTTTTCTTTGCTCTTGCTCTTGGTATAACTCTTCTTTCAATGTATGAGCTTAATCTGCTTCTTAAAGCCAGAGATTCAAAAACACCGGTATGGCTTGATATGGGCCTTACCACCATATTGCTTCTCAATTTCAAGTTCGGGTTTACTGCGGCAGAACATATTTTATTTGGGGTGGTGATAATAAGGGTGCTGTATGAAATGTTCAGAAATGATGGATCGGCGCTTCTTAACACCGGCGGAAGTCTTCTTTCAATAATGTACCTCGGGCTTGCAGGGGGTGCAATAGTTCTCCTTAGAGAGCAGTTCATTGACCAGACCAAAGGAGGGTTATTTCTGATAGCGTTACTGCTGACGGTATGGACAGGTGATTCGGTTGCATATTTTATAGGGTCTGCATTCGGTAAGCACCGTCTGTTTGAGAGGGTCAGCCCTAAAAAAAGCTGGGAAGGATTCTGGGCAGGGCTCATCGGCTCAATGGTCATAATGGTTGTGTTTGCATACACTATGCTTCCATGGCTTAAAGTGCCTCACGCGCTGGTTATAGGCTTTATAGTGGGCACGGTAGGGGTGCTGGGTGATCTGGCAGAATCACTCTTTAAGAGAGACAGTGGTATTAAGGATTCATCGAACCTGATACCCGGGCATGGCGGGGTATTTGACCGGTTTGATTCTCTTTTTGCCTCGGCACCGGTTATATATTTATTTTTACAATTTTTTGAGATTAAGTGATAATGTCTAAAAAGATAAGTGTGATTACACTCGGGTGTTCCAAAAACACCGTTGATTCGGAAAGATTAATGCAGCAGATTTCTGCCAATAAATTCACCCTTGTTGATGATCCCGGCAAGGCCGATACGGTTATTCTGAATACCTGCGGGTTTATTGAAGCGGCAAAAGAGGAATCAATTCAGGAGATACTGAAAGCCGTGCAGATGAAAAACAAAGGTAAAATAAAAGAGGTTGTGGTTGCAGGCTGTTTATCTGAAAGATATATGGATGACCTGAAAAAAGAGATTCCTGAAGTTGACCGCTACTACGGCGTTGAAAAGTATGAGGAAATTATAAATGACATGGGGGGAGACCTTAAGTATGAACTGCTGGGTGAAAGGTTATTAACAACCCCGTCGCATACGGCATATCTGAAGATATCAGAGGGCTGTGATAATCCCTGCTCTTTCTGCGCAATACCTCTCATGCGCGGCAAGCATAAATCACGGACTCCGGAGAGCCTGATTGAAGAAGCCGGGTTCCTTGCAGCACGGGGTGTAAAGGAGCTTGTGATAATAGGGCAGGATACCACAGATTACGGCAAAGACCTGGGGGGCGGAAGAGTGCTGGCCGATCTGCTTAACAGGCTTACTGAGATTCCCGGAATAGAGTGGGTAAGGCTCATGTATGCATATCCGTCCCATTTCCCGGAAGAGGTGATGGACGTGATGGCAAATAATCCCAAAATCTGCAAATATCTCGATATTCCGCTCCAGCATATTTCAGATAAAGTGCTGAAATCTATGCGAAGAGGCATTACAAAGAGACGCACATTGGAAGTTTTGAACCGTCTAAAAGAAAAAGTGCCGGGTATTGCCATAAGAACAACTTTTATAATAGGTTACCCCGCTGAAACAGCCGAGGATTTCAATGAACTCCTTGAGTTTGTGCAGGAGTTCAGGTTCGACAGATTAGGGGTCTTCACTTTTTCGGTTGAGGAAAACACCGTGAGCTACCTGCTGGGTGATCCCGTGCCGGAAGAAGAAAAAGAGAGAAGAAAAAATGTAATTATGGAAGCCCAGCAGGAAATCTCTGCAGAGAAAAACCAGGAATTCATAAATACTAAAATGAGGGTGCTGATTGATTCTGAAGAAGGGGAGTTCTTTATCGGAAGATCATACAGAGACGCTCCCGAAGTTGATGGTGAAGTTCTTATAAAAAAAACCGGTGGTGAAAGCATAAAAATCGGCAGCTTTTATGATGTTATGATTACTGATGCTGATGAATATGATTTATACGGAAATTTAATTTAATGGTGTTATTATGAAAAAATTAGCAATTCTGTTCGTGTTCCTGAGCTGTATCAGCTTCGCCCAGGTCGAATCGGCAACTCCTGATAACCCGTTTTATCAGCCGCCTGATTTCTTTTACGACATGCTGAATTTCTTTGCGCCTGACACCCATAACACCCGGCTTGATATCTACATACAGATTCCGTTTTCGAAGATAAAATTCATTAAGGCAGGTGATCAGTTCAGGGCTGATTACAATGTCTCCGTATCTGTCTATGATGAAAACAGACTCAAACTTATAACCGAAAAAAGCTGGTCAGAAAAAGTTCAGCTCGCAGATTTTTCTCTTACTAATTCAAAAGTGAATTACAATCTCAGCCTTAAATCATTCCTCCTGAAGCCTGCCAAATATGTTGTCAGGATAAATATTGAGGATATGGAATCAAGGAAGATCTTTAACTCTGAAGGTGAGATTCTCGTGAGAACATTTGACCAGAATGTTGCCGTTAGTGATCTGATCATGGTATCCGGAGAATCGCAGAAAAACGGAAATCTTAAACTTATTCCCAATGTTTCAAGAAATGTTGCCAATATCAAAACCGGAATACCGGTGTATTATGAGATTTTCAGCGCATCAGACCGCAAAATAAAAATTGATTACAAGGTGCTTGATAACAAAGGCAATGAACTTTACAATGATCAGAAAGAGGAAGAGATAAAAGCCGGTAACAACCAGATGCTTTATACTTATGATTTTAAGGATATAGGTCTTGGCGACTATGTGATGACGGTGGGTGTCTTTTCTGAAGACGGATCTCAGAGAATAATAACCACCAAGCAGTTTTACTCAAAATGGATTGGTGTTCCCAACACAGTTAAAGACCTTGAGAAAGCGGTGGATCAGATGGTCTATCTTGCCACCCCTTCCGAGATCGATTATATTCATGAGGGGAAAGACTATCAGGAAAAACTTGAGAGATTTGTTGAATTCTGGCGAAAAAAAGATCCGACTCCGCAGAGCGCTGAGAACGAGCTCTTTGCAGAGTATTACAGAAGAATTGATTATGCCAACCGTAATTTCAAGCAGATGCTTGAGGGGTGGAGGAGCGATATGGGCATGGTGTACATAACGCTGGGAGCTCCCAATAACGTTGAGCGCCATCCGTTTGAATATAATTCAAAGCCGTATGAAGTGTGGGAGTATTATGATATTAACCGCAGGTTCACTTTTGTTGACATCACCGGTTTCGGAGATTACAGGCTGATTAATCCGTTCTTCGGCGAGTATCAGTACAGATAGAGATTACGTTTAAATATGGTCATTACAGTAACACTTAACCCGATCCTTGAACACAGGTACACATACAGCGCTCATGATAATGCACCTTTGCTGAGAGGGGGCATTTACAAAAGGGCCGCAGGCGGAAAAGGAATTAATGTAAGCAGACAGCTTAAAGAGCTTGGCATTAAAAACACTGCCCTTATTTTTACGGGTGGTGAATCAGGCAGGCTTCTTAAAAGCTGCCTCACTGATGAAGGAATAAACTTCACATCAGTGCAGACCGCCGGAGAAACCAGAAGTGCCTCAGTGATAGAATTCCGTGACACCTGTAAAGTTCAGTCATTTTTTTCAGAGAATGTGCCGCCCGCCGGCAATGAGATAAGTGAATTTATAAAGCGGCTTGAAAAGCTTATAACAATGGCTGATGTCGTGATTTTCAGCGGATCCGCGCCTGATACCGCGAGCGCAGAAATCATTAAAAAAGGGATTGAGCTTTGTGCTCAGGCTGATAAAATTTCTTTTATTGACACTTACGGCCCTCACCTTGAAGATTGCATAAAGCTTGCGCCCGTGATTGTTCATAATAACTTTGATGAGGCAGGGCTCAAAAATGCGGGTGAACCTCAGATAATTGAATATCTTAAGAAAATGAATGATTCGGGTGTGAAAATTTCTCTCCTCACCAACGGTGAAAAAGAGGTTTACGCATCTAACTTCGGTTTTATTTATAAGATTCAGCCTCCTGCAGTAAAAACTGTTGATGCAACCGGATGCGGTGATGCTTTTTGTGCCGGAATCATAAACGGGGTGCAGAATTCATTTGTATTCAAAGATTCCCTTAAGTATGCCGTTTCAGTAGCCGCGTCAAACGCCGGCATGTGGGAGGTATGCAAAGTAAGTGCAGATAAAGCCGGCCGGTATGCGGAACAGATTGAGGTCGTTTCGATTGGTGATAAGATGAATTTATTAAATGTGTAAAAAACTCACCCTACTGTTTTTTTCCTTTCTCTTTCTTTTTGACTGTTTCCCTCAGAAAATAACCCCCGTTCTGAACTCCGGGGGTAAGGTTAAAACTGAACTGCTTCGCCGGTATCTTGATTTTTCAGGGATAGCGGCAATCACAGACTCTCTTCTCGCAGCCAGAAAAGACGCCATTCAGGCGGCTCTCTCAGATCTTGGTTATATGAATGCATCTGTCACTTTTGCAACCGGAAAATCACCCGGCGACTCCCTGAATACCATGCTTCAGGTTAATGTAAATGAGGGGGAGCAGGTGATAATTGACTCCGTGTTTATTGATCATCAGGATACCATAATCTCTGCGGTTGCCGATGAGCTTCTTACGGATCTTGCCGGAGCGGGATATAATTCGGAGCTGCTGAAGCTTGCGATCAGCTCATTTATTGAAGAGTATGAAAACAAAGGCTTTCCCTTCTGTACTGTTACCATAGCCAATATAATCCCTGCTTACAATGATTCGGTAATAACAGGAGTGAACCTCCGCCTTGTTATCACTGCAGGCAGGGGAGCCAGGATTGACAAGGTAGAGATATCAGGCAATGAATCTACCCGCGAGAATGTAATACTCAGAGAAGCCACCGTAAAAGCAGGAGATTATTACACACCCGCACTTGCAGAGAAAATAGTGACGAGACTTAACAGGCTGAGATTTTTTGACCCCGTTTCAATCCCTGAATTTTATTTTACAAAAGATTATGAGGGTGTGCTGAAGATCAGCCTTAAAGAGGTACAGACCAATAATATTGACGGGGTCATTGGGTACATACCTGCACAGGGGAATGAAGAAAGCGGATATGTAACGGGTCTTATCAACATCAGCATGCGGAACCTTTTCGGCACGGGAAGAGGGGTGCTGCTGAAGTGGCAGCAGCCCGACCGAAATTCACAGGACCTTGAACTCCGGTATTACGAACCGAAGCCGTTCGGATTCCCTGTTGATCTGAGGGGGGAGCTCCTTCAGAGAAAACAGGACACAACCTATGTGCAGCGGAGCACCGGCGCGGCAGTAGATTTTCTTATCTCTGATAACATAACATTCGGATTGTCTTTGTCATCAGAGGTGGTTATACCTTCTCTGAGAACAGTGCCGGTGTTCACGGTTTATAATTCGGATAACCTTTCCACAGGCGTTAACTTCAGACTTGATACAAGAGATAACCCCGTTAATACCAGAGGGGGAATTTATTTCCTGAATTCATTTTCGCTGGTCAGAAAAAAGATCAGCGGGCCGCAGGAATATATAATTCCGGGTCAGGCAACGGAATACAACCTCAGGAAAATCACTTTTGATCTGATGCTGTTTTATGAGGTGTTTAACAGGAGTGTTCTTTTTTTCGGAGGTCACGGCCGGGAAATTCAGGGTGACCTGATAGAAAGCAGTGACCTCTACAGACTGGGCGGTAACTCAACGCTCAGGGGATTCAGGGAAAATCAGTTTCTGGGTGAAAGGGTTATCTGGGGTAACACGGAGTACCGCTATCTGCTTACAACGCGCTCATACGCATTTCTCTTTTATGATATTGGCTATGTTTCAAAAACCGACCGCACTCCGGGAGGTGATACTCTCACCGAAACTCTTAAATCAGGCTATGGGATAGGTATGACTTTTGAGACCGGACTGGGAATTCTGGCTGTGAGTTATGCAATAGGGCAGGGGAGCGGATTAAATGAGGGGAAAATACACTTTGGAATAATAAACGAATTCTGATATGATCTTTAAAAAAATATTACCATTTATTCTCTTTTTTCTGACACTTGCCTTAATTGTGATTCTTTTTCTCGACTCAATCACGGGCATTGATGAAGAACCGGGGCAGTTAGTTATTAAGTCGGAGTTAACCGGCGCTGAAATTCTTGTAGAAACCGATAAGGCAGGGTTCCCGGTTGTTAATACCGGAAATTCACTTGAGGCTGCATATTCTACGGGATTTCTCCATGCGAAAAATATGCTTTTCAGGATGGAAGTGCTAAGACATGCCGGATACGGTGAACTTAGTGAATTTTTTGGCAAGAAGACAATCTATGCGGATATTTTTGCCCGAACAATGGGATTCAGGAATATGGCAGAATACTATTCGGGAAAACTTCCGTCCACAATAAAAGATTATCTTTCTGCATATGTAAAGGGGATTAATAAATTTATTGCGGAAGGGAGAAAGGCTCATCCTGTTGAGTTCTCTCTCCTGAATCATGAACCGCAGCCATGGCAGCCTGCTGATGTCCTGATGCTGATGCTTCTGAAGGGCTGGGAAGAAAACCCCCTCAGATTCTACCCTGAGAAAATAACGCTTTTTGCCAGGGAAGCAGGAGCTGATAAATGGAACCCTGTGTTTGGCTCTTTGCGTAACACCTCAATTTCTGATTCACTGCTCAGATCTGATTTTAAGAGTCTTCTGCCGGAAAGATTTCTGCGTGCCGAAGAGGATTTCAGACTTTATTCAGGAATGATTAAGGGTGATGCATACCCCACAATTTTTGAACAGCGCGGAAATTTCCGTTTTGCCGGTGTTTCATCATACGGTATCACGGCCGTGCCATCAGGAGAATATTTTATCTCTTTCAGGGGTGATTCACGGTATATATCAGGTAAAACTTACGCAGGAATACCATTCCTTTATTCAGGAATCCGTGATTCGCTCAGCTGGGTATCAGCACGCACTGAGATAAGGGATGTAAGTAAAAAAGTGGTTGATGACACTATCAGAATTTCAATGCCTTATGAAGATACTATCCGGATCCGTAATGCCCCCCCACAGGTGATACAGTTTGGCAAAGGAGATGGGGGAACAAAGTTAACGGATATTCTTGAATTTCCTGTGCAGAGCAGGCCCGGCTCCAGAAGATTTCTCTCTTACAGAGTCTATTTTGATTATGATCCCGTTAAGGAAGCTGAGTTACTGTACGGCATAAACCGGTTATTCAATAAATTTCCCGGTGAACAGGCGGTACAAGGCAGTCTGATAATTAAGTTTTTTCAACCCGGTTATACCTCTGCACCTGTGAATGAAAAGGCGGCTTCCGGGGGAGGAGAAAACAAAGGCAGGGCTGAGAAAAAAGGGGAAAAAGAGAAAAAAACAGCCGACGCCCCGGTATTCAGAGATGGTGTTTTTTCATCATATCCGTTACTGAGAGAAATATTTCATTATGGCGATGTGCCTGAGTCAGTTGTTTTTGAAACGGTGGCAGGCACTCAGTCTGCCGAACTGATAAATTTTCAGTCGGTAACCAATAATCTGAAAGGGATTTACGCTCCTTTAATCACGCCGGTTATAACAGGTGTGCTGAGCAGTGGTAAATCGCAGGATAAAACATTAAACGATGCAGCGGTTACACTTACAGCATGGGAGTATGATTTTGATCCTTTGAAGCAGGCGCCCCTTATATATTTCAGAATTATAAAAACCTACGCGGGAATGCTGCTTGAATCAAGATTCAGTAAAGAAGAAACAACCGGAATTCTGGATGAATACGGGATACCCTACGGGCTTATTCTTAAGAATCTTTCTGCAGTATCATACAACGGAAGTGACAGCCTTTCAAATGTCAGAAAAAATGCCGAAACAGAAAGACTCAGAAGAGCTGCCGTTATGGCAGTCAGTCAGCTGAAGAATGAATTCGGCACAGATATATCACTCTGGCAGTACGGCACCGAGAGCAAAATCAGCTTCAAACCGCTGACTGATCCTTTCATGGATGGTCTGCCGGGAAGCGGGATTAACTTTGGCGTGGGAGTGGGCGGATCACCTGAAACCCTGAACAGAACCGGAATGAAAAATGATAACTTTGATATTGTGAGGAGCTCAAGGATTATAACGGGAGGAAAAAACAACAGAGGGTTTTATGTTTCCTCACCCTCGCTGCAGCTTGATTACCGGCTTCAAAACACTTTCAGGGAAACTGTGATTTCATGGGCGAGAGGCAGATATTACAATCTTACGGGAAAATAACCGGAGTAAAGTGAAGATAAGTGTTAAAAGTTGGTGTTAACGGGTAATAATTGATTATCAGGCATCGCAATGCTTTAAATATTCAGTAAATTTAATTAAGTTGAATAATAATTTAATGGTTAAATTGACTGTGAAACCTGTCAAAGCATTTTATCTGAAAGTGGCTTAAATTAACATAACTAAAAACAGATTACTCTGAACCATGAAAAAGTTAATTCTTACAATAATTCCTGTCTTATTGATTATTACAGGATGCAAAAAATCCGATTCCTCATCAAATCCGGTTGACCCCTCAGGTAAAGGGGAAGTGACTGTTGCCGGCCAGGTGGTTGATTTTAACAGCGGTTCAGGAGTTTCTAATGCTGCCATCAACGTGAGGGCAAAAGACTCTCGTGATTCTTCAATCAACCTCAGCACTTATACAGATGCAAACGGCTATTATTCACTGAAGTTTGAAATTTCAAGCGGAAAAGACCTTGTGGTTATAGCGCTTAAAGAAGGCTATCTGGGTGATACTACCGAAGTATTTGCCACAGCCGGAAGAACCGTTGAGGCATCACAGCTGAAAGTTAAAAATATTGCCACCAATACAAATTCAAAGAGATACCCGGCTGCAATTTATCTTGTGACAACCTCTTTGCCCAAAATAGGGATAAGAGGAAGCGGTGATATTGAACAGCTGATGCTTGAGTTCGAGGTTGTGGATTCGAGCGGCATTCCGCTGAATCTGGTTAATGCAGTTGATGTATTGTTTTCGGTTGCCTCAAACCCCGGTGGAGGTCTCTCAGTAACTCCGCTCACTGTTAAAACAGATGCTGCCGGAAGAGTTTCATGTGTCCTGACTTCAGGAACAAGAGCAGGCTCGGTCCAGATTCTGGCAAAAGTTATCAGAACAAGCGATACTCTTTCATCATTGCCCGTAGCGGTTTCAATACACGGCGGGCTGCCTGATCTGGCACACTTTTCTCTTTACCCCACGCTGCTGAACATTGCAGGCTGGGATATTTTCGGTAATTCAACAGACCTGAATGTTCTTGTTGGTGATAAATATGCAAATCCCGTGAGAACGGGCACATCGGTCTATTTCACGACAACAGGCGGCATAATTGAAGGATCTGTAAGAACGTCAGAGCTTGGCACGGGAAGCGTCCCCATAATTTCAGGATACCCGAGACCCGTTCATCCGGTATTCGGCAACGGCTTTGCAACAATCACAGCAACAACAGCAAATGAAAATCAGGCTACTATCAGCAGGGAATGCCTTGTCCTTTTCTCTGGCACACCCGTTATGTCAGTGATCCCGACATCGTTTGATATACCCAACGGCGGCGGGCAGTCGTTCAGTTATCTTGTCTCAGATCAGAACGGGAATCCCCTTACAGGCGGTACTTCAATTAAAGTGAGTGTTGAAGGTGATAACATTAAGTTATCAGGTGATACTGATGTTGAGTTACCTGATACTCAGAGCCCTGCATGGACACAGTTTTCATTTTTCCTTTTTGATAATGATACATCGGCCACACTAAGAAATGTGGCAGTCAAAATCTCAACCACCGGTGATAACGGCAAAGGAAGCCTGAGCATTACAGGCAGAGTGAGATAAAAGTTTAATACGGCTGCCTTTAAACCGGCAGCATTAGAGAGGCAGTAATTAATTCCGGAATTAAAAGCAACTGCGTTTGCCTGGCTCAGTTGCGGAAATAACCTGCAAGAAGTCTGTTTTCCGCTTTCGCTCTCAGAACTAGCACAGGCAGGGAGATAAACAGGGTAATAAACAGCACGGGATAACTTGCCAGCACCAACCCGGCTGTCAGATCAGCAAGCAGCTGAAATAGGTACTGCGGATGATTCAGAAACCGGTATAACCCCTTTTTCACAAGCTGATGTCCTTTGAGAATTACGATATCCTGACTGTAGTTTGTCCCAAGGTTTTTAACCGCTAATACCTGAAGCCATGAAAATAAAAAATAAAGGAGGAGAAGGATAACCCTGGGGACAAGGTATTCTTCAGAAATAAATGAAGCATGCACTGCAAACCCGAAAACTCCGGCAATCTGCAGCAGTGTTACAAGGGCTAAAATGTTAGGAGGTGTTTTCTGAAGCCATGTTACGGGCCTCTGAACAACGGATGAGATTCCGCTTTTTAAGGAACCTTTTGCCGAGCCGAAACTGGCGGAAAAAAGCACAATAAGATTTACGAGAAACAGTAAATTTATGGGGTCCATGTCAGAATAATATTATTTTAAGAAAAAATACCCGGAAGTTGCATCAGTCTGATGAATTCAGAAAAAGAACTGGAAAAAATAAATCCGCTTGCACACGATCTTCATAATATCGTAACGGTTTTAAAATCAACAACCCACCTGCTGAAGCGTAAGCTACAGGAGGATACAGAAATCCTTGAGTTAATTCATACTCTGGATTCTAATATAAATAAAGCGTTTTACTTATCAGAATCGATTTTAAACATAAACCGTGAAAATAAGAGAAAAAAGATCAGGATCACCCTTAAAGATTTAATCAGGGATCTATCGGGAAGTCTTGCCAACCTGAGACCCGGCGAAGTAAGTGTTCATGTTACAGATACAATAACCCCTGATATGGTTTTTGAGGGAGTTTATGATGATATCTTCAGGGCTCTGATGAATATAGGGATAAACGGTATTGAAGCAATTGAAGGCAACGGTTCTGTGCTTATTTCGGCAGAGTTTGTTCAGATAACCGGCCACATAAAGACTGTTACGGCTTCAATCACACCGGGAAGATACATATCTCTCAAAATATCTGACAGCGGAAAAGGTATAAGTCCCGAAATAATCGATAAAATCTTTCAGCCGAATTTCACCACAAAGGTGAGATCACGCAAAGGCGGTTTCGGCCTTGCATCGGTTGCAGAGTGCATTACAGACCATTCAGCCGGCTTAAGAGTTACGAGCAAGCCGGGTGACGGCACCACGTTTGAAATTTTACTTCCTTACGGCGGCAGCGAATATCAGGAAAGGACGAGTCCCGACGGAAACGGTGAACTGATATTTCTTGCCGAAGATGAAAAAGATCTCCGGAATATTCTTGCAGAGCTGCTGCAGTCAGTGGGATATGAAGTGAAAAGCTTTGTTAACGGAACATCACTGCTTGATGAGATAAACGGCGGAAAACTGCCGGATCTGCTCATCATTGATTATAAAATGCCCGGGATTGACGGGATAAATTGTATTAAAATTATCAGGGAAACTAATCAGACTTTGCCGATTATTCTTACCTCAGGTACATTTGCGCAGGCAACATTGACTGAGGAAGAGAAAAAGATGGTGACAAAAATGTTATTAAAACCTTATGAATTTGATAATCTGCTTGAGGTGCTTGCAGATTCACTGACCCGCCCCTGAAAGCTACATATGCAGCACTTTTCTGATTGAAACAATCAGTTCATCCAGGTCGTATGGTTTTGTTATAAAATCTGCGGCACCAAGCTTTGCAGATTTTATGGCACTCGCAATATCAGCATATCCGGTAAGCACAATTACCTTAATGCTTTTCTTTCGTCTGTTCAGCTCCTCCAGGAAATAAAAGCCGTCTTTGTTCGGCATCTTAAGGTCCAGGAGGATCAGATCAATAGGGTTATCGTTATCAATGAAATTAAGAGCTGCATCAGCAGAATCCACCGCCATTGCAGTGTAACCCACTTCTTCCAGTTCCTCTCTTAAAACCATTCTTATCGAAGTATCATCATCCACTATGAGTATTGATTCCATAGCCAGATCCCTTATTTAATTTCTTCGGGGTTATAATTAGGGGAACTCTCTTTAACCTTGTTATAAGTATCACGATGTTCCTGAATTTTATCTTTTAATGCATCTTTTTTGAGCAGCATATTTTTTTGCTCCTCTAAAGTGGGCAGCAGCTCAGCACGGATAACAATAATAATTTCTTTTTTTGTCATCTGAATACGGTCACTGCCGGTGAGATATCTGATTCCCAGCACCCACCAGGGTAAATCCTTTAAAAACGGTATTCCTGTTCTTACAACTGCCTCATCCGTGATGTAAAGCCCTCCTATCACCGTCTCAGAACCATCAAGCATAAGTACGTTTGTTTTAGCGCTTGTTTTCCTGATTTCGGTTGATACTTCACCGGGAAACGCAGAACTTCTTTCAACGGTAAGATTAAGAAGTACATAATCTATATCATTTTCTTTGTATATGTATGGCGTTACTTCGATTATAGAACCGGTTGAGAAAAACTGATCAGTAACGTTACCCGCAAAATCTCTCTGCTTAATTGAATAATCAGAACCGATCTGAATTCTTCCTTTCTCCTTGTCTCTTACGGTAACTGAAGGCTGTGCAATAATCTCGCCCAGGTTTTCGCTCTCAAAAAAACGGAACAGGGAAACAGCATCGCCGGCAAATTCACCGAGGTCAAATTTCCAGTCGGCATTCAGCTTGAAATCATTCGGAACCGTGGTTGAACCCTGTTCAACTTCACCAAAAGTTCTCAGGTCTATGCCGTAGTTCTTGTCTGAACCTGAAAGGAGGAATTTCCAGTTGATGCCTCTTTCACGCAATGCGGCATCATCTGTTTCAAAGAACACAGCACTTATTTTAACCTGTCTGCTGTTAACGGCTGCATAGGTTTCTTTATCTTTGGGTTCAGCTTCTTTTGTCACAACAGGTTTTTTAACCACAATCACATCAGGCTGTTCTTCATAAACATAACCAAACAACTGAACTATGACAAGCAATGCTTTTTTGTAAGGAAAACTGACAAGATCAACCCCGATGGGTGATTGTGATTCAATCTGAGAAACAATCTTTTTACCGGCCACTTTCTCAGAAACCTTACTGAGCAGTTCAATGGCTTTGTCGTAACTTATATACTGAGAAATAGTAATAATTTCATCGGGTGAATATGAGCCTTCAAGCATTTTTTCAATATCACGCTGGGCATATACACTGTTTGTTAAAAATATAATCAGAAGAAAATAAAAAACTTTTTTCATCATCTCTTCTCCTTGGAAGAATTTTGTGACGGTAGATCAAGTACTACATTTTCAATTATTCCGCCTTTATTCAGCACAAAATAAACCTTACTTTTCTTCCTGTCAATTTTTGTAAGATAACCAAGATAAACTTCATCTCCCTCTCTGAGCAGGTATGATTCACCCTTGTCATTCACAAGGAAAGCGCCATCGGGGAGTATGGCAAGAAGTTTGGCATTCTGAACCTCAAGAAGATTATATATATTGGGTTCAATATCAGCCCTGAGCAACGGATAATAAAGATTTGCAACTCCCGGAGCTCTCAGATCATTTTCATAAAATTTAGAAGCTTCAAATCTGGTATCATCAAAATAGTACACTCCCACCTGGAGTACAAAGTTGACAAGATAAAAAGCGATTTTATTTTCGTCAAACTCTGTGCTTGCAGAAAACTCCGCAAGTTTAAGTTTTTTGATTTCCTTGCTTTCCTCAATTGCATACAGCAGAGTGAATATTTCAGAGAAAGACGCCTTGCCGGTAACATTGTATGTGTGATATCTGAAGGCATTTTCCTGATTAATACCCTGATATTCCACGTTTACAAATGAAAGATTGCCGAACGATCTGCTGTGTTCATTCACAAACTGAAAGAACTTTGCCTGATGAATTTCATGCGGAACATTATACTTACGCGCCGATAACAATGAGTCGATCACTAAAAATCTGGCCTGAAGGCTGTCAAGCTGCAGCCTGAGTTGTGTGGTATCCCAGTTTGCGTTTTCTCTTTTCAGCTTCTGTATCTCTATTGTCGCCTTATTAATTTTGGGTCTCTGGAACACAAAATAGGTGATTGCCCAGATAATAAACAATCCGGCCAGCACACCAAGCAAAATCAGAGAGTTTTTTAGTTTTTTATTCATCAGCCTAAAAAGCCTGAACTATTAAAGTGAATTTGTAAACATTTTTATTCTGAATCTTATCGGTTGTAACAGTCTTAAGTTCTGCCGATTTAAATGATTCTGTAAAAGCTGTAAGCACATCTTTATTCAGTGAATATCCCTCAAGCTGAAAAGCCATTTTATCTTCAGAGGTTTTCAGCGCTGTAAGCCAGAGATTCTTATTGCCGGTCACAAAAACTGAGGTTTCATTAAATAATCTGTTCCACTGGCCGGCTCCAACAGCAAGGGTATCAAGCATAACCTGGGTTTCATCAAAGCCGCGTATTCTTCCCTGAAAATCTGAAATCTGTGCAAGGAGATCCTTGTTTTTTCTTTCAAGCGCCTTGGCTTCTGCAAGTTCTGAAGAAAGTTTGTTCAGTTTTCTTGTATTATCGAAAAAGTTGCCCGAAAGATAATAGCCTGCCATAAAAATCAGCAGGATTACAATATATCCGTGCCATGCAACAGGGAAAGCTTTCTGGCGCTCAAGAATTTCTTTTGAAAGAAGGTTTATCCCCGCAGAGTAATTGCCGTAGACTTCTTTATGATGCTCATATGCAACCGATATGGGGATTGAATAAGCAGAAAGATTATCAATAAGATCGGGGTCAGGTATGGCAGTCAGATCAATTACAGGGAAATCAAGCCCTGAAATTCTGCTCTCAGGGAAAAATGATCTTAAAGTGAATACAAACTCTTCTGAAGTATCTTCACCGCAGAGAATAATGTTGTCTATTTTAGGAATCTCACCGTTCTCCATTTCAAGGAGAATCTTTGATGCAAACACATCATAAGTGCCGCTGTTTGTTTTCCCGATATTTAACATAGGGGAGATGTGAATAAGGGCATTATTCTGGCAGAACAGCATGCGGCTGTACTCTTTACCCATATAGAAAATAAGCACATGATCAGTTTCACTGAAATTAAAATGCTCATTCACATAGTAGTAGAGGGAAAGATCGGCCGATTTGACAGCCGGCATTTTGAAATCTTTTTCAAGATTATATCTTGCCAGCTTTTCAATAAGGGTGATGTATCCTATATCTCCGGAGGGGAGAACAGTACACTGATTCTGATTGGCAAACTGAAATGTATTCTTTAAGTACTGGCTTTTCTTTTTCTTCTTTTTCTTGCCTGCATCCTGACTGTCATCATTGAACTGGAATGTAATGTTTGGTTCGGTAAGCACAGGAATGAATTCAGTCTTTCTGAAATCCATACCGATCAGGACACTGTTAACGGATCTCACATAAACTTCATCAAAGGAGGTCTGGTGCGGTGCCGCAATAATTTCTTCTTCAACTGTGGGCCCGCCCTGAAAGCTCATATCACCATCAAGTTTCACAGATTCATCAATCTGCATCTGGAAATCTTCGCGGGTGATCTGATAAGAGCCGGCTTTTATGAGCTTGATATAATTTTTATCATACTCAAAAACAAGCTAAGTGTCAATGTAACATATTGAATTTTTTTTATTTATGTATTATTTATCTATCGCCTGTTTCAGCGGTCAAACAAAGTATTTTGGGTTATAACAGATGTGAGAGTAAACAACCACCCGCAAAGCGGGTGGCTTTACGTCTCGGCCAAAGGCCGAACGGAGTCGAAGGCAGGAGCCGAAGACTGCTTGTAAGCAACCCCAAAGGGGTCGGCGCAGGATGCGCCGAGCACACGAATGCGCAGCATTGTCGTTTTAGCTTTGCTGAACGATAAAGCCGTTTCCGTGAGCTTTTTGATCCCCGCGCATAACGCGGGGTTTTAAGGCGAACAATAAAAAAACTGGGCGATGTTTTTGGCATCGGCCAGTTTGTAGAGAAGGTTTATTGTTCTGTGTTAAAAGGGTGCAGCGAATAGGCGAACCAGCGGATGCGCAAAGCGCAAGTTCTCCGCT
>JABWCA010000414.1 GCA_013359345.1 Ignavibacteriaceae bacterium | reverse complement strand
AATAATCACTTAAACTCAACCTTGTAACAGCTTCTTCAACATTCTCAGGTTTAACCCATTTTTAACCGGTAAAAAATAACAGCAGTTTTACCTGAAAAAGAAGTTCCTAATGCACACCTCAAATATATTCCCGTAATTCATGTATGTGCTGCCAACAGCACTGATCACCGGTCCCATCAGATAAAACATGACTGAACTTACCCGCTCAACATTTCCCCCTGTTTTTAAAACTTTAACCCTTTTAATTGCGTTTAAACCGTTATAACAGGGAACAGATATTAAAATCAGGCATTTTTTTAGTAACTTGCAGGTTGAATTTTCAAAAATTCCCCCATTCGAAAGCAAGAAATTTAGAATTTAAATACGACAAAGGATCAAAATGGCAGACGATAAAACGCAGCTCCAGGAGATATTGGAATTAGAGAATCAGGAATGGTTATATTCTTTAGATTATGTATTGCAGCACGGCGGTCCCGAGAGAGTTATTGAATTACTTCAGTTACTTCAGATCAGAGCTCACAAAGCGGGCGTTGAAATCCCCTTCACAGCTAATACACCTTATATAAATACAATACCAAGAGAAAAACAGCCCCCGTTCCCCGGCGACAGGGAAATAGAAAGACGTATCAAATCTATTATCCGCTGGAACGCAATGGCCATGGTTGTCAGGGCAAACAAGCATGAAAACGGCATAGGCGGGCACATTTCAACATTTGCATCTGCTGCAACTCTTTACGAAATTGCATTCAATCACTTCTTCAAAGGCAAAGGCGAAGGTCATGACGGAGATCAGATTTATTTCCAGGGTCACGCATCACCGGGTGTTTATGCACGCGCTTTCCTTGAAGGAAGAATATCACAGGAAAAGCTTGAAAATTTCAGGAGAGAGCTTGCTGAGGGCGGCGGACTTTCATCTTATCCCCACCCCCACCTTATGCCCGATTTCTGGGAATTCCCGACTGTATCAATGGGTCTTGGCCCGCTTCAGGCAATTTACCAGGCAAGATTCAACAGATACCTGGAAGACAGAGGATTAAAACAGAATAAAGACACAAGAGTATGGGCATTCCTGGGTGACGGTGAGACCGATGAGCCCGAGACACTTGGCGCTATTTCGCTGGCCGCAAGAGAAAAACTCGATAACCTGATTTTTGTCATTAATGCAAACCTGCAGAGACTTGACGGTCCCGTAAGAGGTAACGGTAAAGTGATTCAGGAACTGGAGGCAGTGTTCCGCGGTGCAGGCTGGAATGTTATTAAAGTTATCTGGGGCAGTGACTGGGATCCCATTCTCGATAAAGATGTTAAAGGCAAACTTGTCAAGAGACTTGGTGAGATTGTTGACGGGCAGTATCAGAAATTCTCTGTTGAGGAGGGAGGCTATGTCCGTGAACATCTCTTTGGGGTCGATCCTGAATTAAAAGAGATGGTTGATCACCTCACCGATGAGCAGCTCAGAAAAATGAGACGCGGCGGCCACGATCCTGAAAAAGTTTATGCCGCTTACAAAGCTGCGGTTGAGCACAAAGGTCAGCCTACAGTAATTATAGCCAAAACTGTTAAAGGTTACGGACTGGGTGAAAGCGGTGAGGGTAAAAACATTACTCACCAGCAGAAAAAGCTCAACGAAGAAGAATTAAAAGAATTCAGAACAAGATTCGGCATTCCCATTTCAGATGAAGATGTTGCTGCCGCACCGTTCTACAAGCCTGCAGATGACAGCCCCGAGATGAAATATCTCAGGGAAAGAAGATCAAGGCTGGGCGGTTCAGTTCCCTCAAGAAAAGTTGATATCAGACCAATTAAAACTCCGCCGGAAGAAGTTTTCGAAGAGTTTTATGCCGGTACCGAAGGCAGGGAAGTTTCCACCACGATGGTGTTTGTGAGAATACTCACCAAACTGCTCAAAGACAAAGAAAT
>JABWCA010000128.1 GCA_013359345.1 Ignavibacteriaceae bacterium | reverse complement strand
CAGTTTAAGCACTTACAGGTTTGGCAGGCCGGACACCTGATTATTCAGGGTTCAGATTTCATATAAATAAAACCTGAAGGATAGCCGGCACTTGTACTATGAATACCGGCTGCTGTTATTTTTTTTCAATTACCTTCTGTGTTGGTATGCAGCTTGTAATTGTTTACAGTCGGGGGAAGGCTTCCCCCGACTGATCATACCACCATACCATCATACGTTTATACTCGTTTCCTGTCTTTATGTATTGCAGCACAAATGTACCGACACGAATGTCGGCGTTACAGAATTGCTGGTTCTGTAGCTTGGTAAAAGGGGTAACCTGCTTCCTGTTTTCCTGTTTCTTGGTTTCTTGTATCCTGTGCCCTTTTTTCTAAAATTGCTCGTTGCCGAAAAGCGTTTCGGCAGTGTTAAGTATTGCTACCTTTACCCTTCTTTCCTGTTTCCTGTTTCCTGTTTTCCTGTTTTCCTGTTTCTTGTTTTTTGTATTGCAGCACAAATGTACCGACAGTCCCGAAACTTCGGGAGGCGTTACAGAGTTGCTAATTCTCAAGCTTGATAAGAGGGGTAACCTGCTTCCTGTATCCTGCTTTCCTGTTTCGTGACTCCTGACTTCCTGTTTCCTGCAAAGTTAAACCCTGATTTGTTAATTATTGTTAAATTTAAAGTTGCGTTTTAACTTTTGTGGTAAAAAAGCGTCAATAACGTGTGTTGAAGATAAAATTATGAAACATTAAAAATACAGGAGCCCGTAAAGGTGGATATCAACGAATTAAATAACCGGATAAGGGAAGAGAGTGCGTTTATCGATCTTCTTATGAGTGAAGTCGGTAAAGTTATTGTAGGGCAGAAATATATGGTGGAGCGGCTCACAGCAGGTCTGCTCGCCAACGGACACATACTGCTTGAAGGTGTGCCGGGTCTGGCAAAAACTCTTGCAATCAAAACTCTTTCATCGGCAATGAAGGCGAAATTCCAGAGGATTCAGTTCACACCCGATCTTCTTCCGGCCGATTTAATTGGCACGCAGATATATAATCAGAAAGAATCAAAATTCACTATCAAAAAGGGCCCGGTTTTTGCGAACTTCATTCTTGCAGATGAAATTAACCGTGCCCCCGCCAAGGTTCAAAGCGCCCTGCTTGAGGCGATGCAGGAGAGGCAGGTAACAATTGGTGAGGAGACTTTTAAGCTTGAGGAACCTTTCCTGGTGCTCGCCACTCAGAACCCGATAGAGCAGGAGGGTACATATCCGCTGCCTGAGGCGCAGGTTGATCGTTTCATGTTCAAAGTTAAAATATCATACCCCGCATTTGAGGAAGAACTGAGAATTCTCAGACAGAACACCACCGGCGAAACACCCGAAATTAATCAGGTTATCAGCAAGGAAGACATTTTTAAGGGAAGACAGCTCCTTAAAGAGATCTACCTCGATGAAAAAATCGAAAAATATATCCTCGATATTGTGTTTGCCACAAGAAACCCCCGGAATTACAGGCTTGAAAGACTGAGCGACCTCATCTCTTACGGCGGCTCACCCAGGGCAACCATTAATCTGGCACTCGGTGCCCGCGCAATGGCTCTCCTCAAGAGAAGAGGATATGTGATACCGGAGGATGTGAGAGCAATTGCCCCCGATGTACTGAGGCACAGAATAGCACTCACTTATGAGGCAGAGGCCGAGGAGTATACATCAGAAAAAATCATCCAGGAAATTCTTAACTCAGTAGAAGTGCCGTAATGACCACCCGTGAAATCCTTAAGAAGGTAAGGCAGATTGAGATACGGACCCGCGGACTTGTAAACGAAGTCTTTTCGGGTGAGTATCATTCCGTTTTCAGAGGGAGAGGCATGGAGTTCTCTGAGGTGCGTGAGTATCAGGTGGGTGATGATATAAGATCAATTGACTGGAACGTTACCGCACGTTTTGATCATCCCTTCGTCAAAATTTTTGAAGAGGAGCGGGAGCTTACTGTTATTCTTGCGGTTGATATGAGCGGATCCCAGAAGTTTGGGAGCGGTAAGTACACCAAGCAGCAGATTGCAGCCGAGATATCGGCAATTCTCGCATTTTCATCGCTGAAGAATAATGACAAGGTGGGTCTTATTCTTTTCTCAGATAAAGTGGAGAAGTACATCCCGCCCAAAAAAGCCAAAAGCCACACTTTGAGAATTATAAGAGACCTGCTTTCATTTGAGCCATCGGGTAAAGGCACTAATATAAAATCAGCTCTTGAATTTCTGAACAGAATGCAGAGCAAAAGGGCAATAGTGTTTCTCCTCTCCGATTTTAATGACTCGGGGTATGAAACCATTCTGAAGGTTGTGGGTAAAAGGCATGATCTTGTAGGTGTGATGATAGAGGATGATAAGGAAAATGAAATTCCTGCTGTGGGGCTTCTGAGAGTGATTGACCCTGAAAACGGAAATTTTATAACTCTTGATACTTCTTCAGCCGCATTTTCCGAATGGTACAAAGCCAGGCGCAGTAAACTTACGGGTGAAAGAAAAAATCTTTTCCTCAGATCAAAAATCGATTCAATAAGCGTGAACACAAAAGAATCTTACATTAAACCGCTCGTTAACTTCTTTAAAATGCGTGAGAGCCGATGGTAAAGAATAGGATTATAGCAGTATTTGTTTTCCTTTGCCTGACAGTGCCCTCACTCAAAGCGCAGGATGTGAAAGCTGTTCTTAAAGCAGATTCATCGGCATATCTGATTGGTGACCATATCAATCTGAAACTGCAGATTACTCACCCGAAAAACGTGAAACTGCTGGCTGCACAGTTCAGCGATACCGCATTCGGCAAGCTGGAGCTGCTTGAGACCGGAAGGGATTCAGCTTTTACCGCTGAAGGAAAGCAGGTACTTGAAAGAATATATGTTGCTGCAGGATTTGATTCGCTTGATGTGGTGATTCCTCCCCAGGCAATAACATACACATCAGCAGGTGATACATCACTGAAAACAGTTTACACAAATCTCCTGAAACTGACTGTCAGGACAATTGCAGTTGATACCACTCAGGAGATTAAGGATATTAAGAAGCCGATTGAACTCCCTGAAAGCCGGCTTATCTGGATTCTGATTGGAGCCGGAGTGATAGTGCTTGT
This sequence comes from Ignavibacteriaceae bacterium, assembly GCA_013359345.1. GTDB lineage: Bacteria > Bacteroidota > Ignavibacteria > Ignavibacteriales > Ignavibacteriaceae > JABWCA01. Next base: position 7,902 of record JABWCA010000128.1, on the reverse strand, counting down.
GCTTGCCGCATGGTACTCTTACCGCAGATATAAAAAGAAGATATCTGAGCAGCCCGTACCGGTACCTGTTATCACTAAAACATATTATGAAATTGCGTATGAATCACTGAAAGCCCTGGAGAAAAAAGAGCTGTGGCAGAAGGGTATGATCAAGGAATATCACAGTGAGATTACTGAAATTATCAGAAAATACTTTGAAGAGAGATTCTCACTTCCCGCACTTGAACTGACAACCGGTGAGACTCTGGCAAATCTCAGGAATCTGAATCAGAGCCAGTCGCTCATAGAGATTACCGAATCTTTCCTCAACAATGCAGATATGGTTAAGTTTGCAAAGTTTCAGCCCGTGGCGGCAATCAATGAAGAAATGCTGAGACAGGCTTACCTTATTCTGGAGGTTACCAAGCCCGGCGGAGGTGCGGCATGAGCTGGTTAGGGCTGGGTGATGTTTACTTTGCCAATCCGTGGGTATTGTGGCTGCTGCTGCTGATACCTGTCCTCGGGGTGCTGGAGTATTTCAGATCAAAAAAGAGAGAAACCGCATTCCTCCTTTCAACCGCAAATATTCTGAATGAAGAAGAAAGGCCCAGGACACTAAGGGAACGTCTTGAATCTGTTCCGGTCTATATCAGGCTGCTTGCGCTTGCGGCAATTTTTGTTGCTCTTGCCAGACCGCAAAGCACAACATCGGGTGAAAACGTCTTTTCTGAAGGAATTGACATTGCACTCGTTCTCGATGTTTCGGGAAGTATGCTTGCCCAGGATTTTTCGCCAAACAGACTTGAAGCTGCCAAATCAATAACAGATGAGTTTATTGCGGCGAGAAAGACCGACAGGATAGGGCTGGTGATATTCTCAAGGGAAGCGTTTACTCAGTGCCCCCTCACCGTTGATTACTCCGTTCTGAGAACGCTCCTCACCCAGGTGAAAAGCGGTATGATTGAAGACGGCACTGCGATAGGAAATGCCATTGCCAACGGCGTTAACCGGCTCAAAGACAGTGATTCCAAAACAAAAATAATGGTTCTGCTCACAGATGGTGTGAACAACTCGGGTGAAATTGATCCCCTGATGGCGGCGGATATTGCCATGCAGTTCGGGATAAGAATTTACACGATCGGGGTGGGCACTTATGGTGAAGCACCTTACCCTGTGCAGACACCGTTTGGCACGAGATACCAGATGGTGCCGGTTGAGATTGATGAAAACATTCTCACCGAGATAGCAAACCGCACCGAAGGCAAATACTTCAGAGCCACAGGCAATAATCAGCTTGCCGATATTTATAAAGAAATTGACAAGATGGAGAAGACAAAGATAATGGTGACCTCATTCCAGAACAGGAAAGAACTTTTTCTTCCCTGGGTTGCGGCTGCGCTGATACTGCTCCTCCTTGAAAATCTGTTATCAAAAACATACTTAAGAAAGTTACCGTAACAGACCATGTTTAAGTTTGCAAGACCTGAATACCTTCAGTTACTTTTTATTCTGCCCGTTCTGGCTGTGCTTTTTATATTTTATCTGAGAAACAAAAAGCAGAAGCTCTTAAAACTGGTGGATAGTGAGCTTTTTGAGAAAATAGTTCTCTTTAAGAGTTTCAGCAAAGAGATTCTTAAGTTTTCTGTCATAACCCTTTCGGCAGCGCTTATGATACTCGCCATGGCAAAACCGCAGATGGGGAGCCGGATGGAAGAGGTGAAGCAGGTAGGAATAGATATCTTTATTCTCCTTGATGTATCAAACAGTATGAGGGCAGAAGATGTTAAACCCGACCGACTCACCAAGGCCAAATATGATATATCAAACCTTATCAGAAAACTTGAGGGGGACAGAATCGGGCTGATAGTTTTTGCAGGCGAGTCATTTGTGCAGTTTCCTCTTACAACAGATTACTCCGCCGCCACACTGTTTCTGAATGCGGTTGATCATTCATCAATACCGGTGCAGGGCACAGCAATTGCCGACGCAATAAATCTGGCAGTGACCTCATTCAGCGATTCGGTAAGCACACAGAAGGCAATTATTGTAATGACCGACGGTGAAGATCACGAGGGTGATATTGAATCTGCAATTGACAAGGCAAAGGAAAAAGGGGTTTATATCTATACAATCGGGATGGGCACAGAAGAAGGGGCAGCCATACCAATCAAGGATGTAAGAGGCAATACAGTCGGGTTTAAAGATGACGCCGAAGGTAAAACGGTTATTACCAAAATCAACGAGAGCATCCTCAGGGAAATTGCATCAAAAGGTGACGGCAAATTCTACCGAAACACCGGTGAATCATCAGGGATATTGGGTGAGATTTATGATGACCTTTCAGGCATAGAAAAATCTGAGTACGGAAGTATGCGAATAACGCAATATGATGATAAATTTTACTGGTTCCTGATTCCCGCACTCCTTTTGCTTGTACTGGAGATGTTCATCACAGATAAGCCTGTTAAGTTTTTACAGAAACTATTCAGAGAGAAGACGGCATGAAAAAGATAAGTTCAGTCATTATGATATCGCTGTTTGCCGCCATCAGCGTTTTTGCTCAGGATATAGCAAAGACAAACAACAAGGGAGTTGATCTCTTCAATGACGGCAAATATGAAGCTGCTGAGAAGAAATTCAAAGAATCGCTTGATAAAAAACCGGGAAGTTTTGAAGCTGAGTTCAACCTGGCTGACGCACTTTATAAGCAGGGTAAATTTGACGAGGCAATAAAAGGTTTTAATAATGCTTCATCCAAAACCGATGATAAAACCTTTAAGGCAAAGACCTTTCATAATATAGGGAATGCTCTTCTAAAGCAGAATAAAATTGAGGAGGCGGTTGAGGCCTATAAAAACTCGCTTAAACTGAATCCTAAGGATCTGGAAACAAAGTATAATCTTTCGCACGCCCTTGAACTTCTGAAAAAGCAGCAGGATCAGAATAAAGACCAGAACAAGGATCAGAACAAGGATCAGAATAAAGACCAGAACAAGGATCAGAACAAGGATCAGAACAAAGACCAGAACAAGGATCAGAATAAAGACCAGAACAAAGACCAGAACAAGGATCAGAACAAGGATCAGAACAATCAGAATCAGGATAAAAACAAAGATAAGCAGGATAATAAAAACGGACAGGGAAAGGATAAAAACTCCAAACCTGAAGACGGTAAAGGAAAAGCCCCTAAGATAAGTAAAGCTGATGCCGAAAAAATGCTTAATGCCATGAAGAATAACGAGCAGGATCTCCAGAAAAAGCTCAGGAAAAAGCAGGGCACCACAAACTCAAAGGAGAAAGACTGGTAAGATGAGAAATATTTTCATCACAGCATTTATTCTGCTGGCACTTGGTTTTTCATCTGTTTACGGGCAGAAATTTCAGGCCACCGTTAACACTAACAAGGTCTCACAGGGGGATTACTTTGTAATTGAATTCACATTCTCACATGATGATGTGAATTCGGTTAAGAATTTCAAGGCTCCTGATTTTTCTTCTTTTCAGATTCTCTCCGGTCCCAGCCGTTCTCAGAATATGAGCTGGGTTAACGGTGTGGTATCGGCATCAATAGGTTTTTCATATTATCTTAAACCCAAAGCTGCCGGCAGTTTTACCATAGGTTCTGCAAGTGTTGATTACGATGGAAAAACATTCAGGACTAATCCCATAACAATAACTGTTACACCGGGCAGCGCTAATCCCAATGCAGGGGGCGGGCAGGATAATTCAGGAAATGAGTATGCCGAAATAGCTGAAAACTTGTTCATCAGGGCTTATGTTGATAAAACAGATGTTTTTGAAGGGGAGCAGGTAACGGTAACTTATAAACTTTTCACCAGGCTCCAGATTAATACTCCTTCGGTATCAAAACTCCCTTCATATCAGGGATTCTGGGCTGAGGAAATTGACCTGGGCAAAGTTATCAATCTGACTCAGGAGGTAGTGAACGGTAAACCTTATAACGTGGGTATTCTTAAAAAAGCGGCATTATTCCCCACCCAGACCGGTCAGCTTGCAGTCACTCCGCTGGCACTGAAAATTCCCGTGTATGTTAAGGAAAAACAGAAGAGCAAAACCGGAGACCCCTTCTTTGATCAGTTTTTTAACGATCCCTTTTTTGCCCCGACTAAAGAAATTGACTACACTGCCACTTCAAACACCGTATATGTTAACGTGAGGGAAAGGCCGGTCGATAAAAATGACCCCGATTTCTCAGGTGCAACAGGAGTCTTTACGTTTGAGGCCGAATCGGATACAAAAGACATAAAGACAAACGAGCCGTTCAAGCTCAGGCTTACAATTGCAGGCAGGGGAAACCTGAAACTGATTGATCCCCCGAAGATTGATCTTCCATCCTCATTTGAAAGCTACGATCCCAAAATAAACGAGGAAGTGAACAGGGGTGATGTGATCACGGGTAAAAAGACTTTTGAGTTCCTGATAATCCCGAGAACCACCGGTAATTTCACCATTCCGGCTATTAAGTTCGGGTATTTTGATATAGAGAAAAAGCAGCAGGTAACCCTTGAGACAAAAGAATTTAATTATGTGGTTGAAAAGGGGAGCACTGAATACGCCGGCAGCAGCAATGCCGATTACAAAGATATCCGGTACATAAAGAAAAGCTTTGACGGAGTTGAAGCAGGGGAGTCTTATCTTATTCAGTCGCCTGTTTACTGGGCATCCGTGCTTCTGCCGTTTGCGGCATTTGCGGGGCTGCTTGTAAGAAAGAGAAAGCTTGATGAGCTGAGAGGCAATGCAACATTATATAAACTCAGCAGGGCTGAAAAACTCGCAAAGAAGAGACTGAAAAATGCCGGACTCCTTAAAGAGCAGGGTGATATCCCGAAATTTTATGAGGAGCTTGCAAGGGCAATATCGGGATACCTTGAAGATAAGCTTAACATCCCGAAATCGGAGTTTTCCATAGATAATATTGCAGAAAAGCTTGCAGGCAAAAATGTTCAGGAAGATATTGTGGATTCCTTCAGGAGCACATTTGAGCGGTGCGATTTCCTGCGATATGCGCCGGTTGAAAATCCCGCTGCCGAAATGAATGATATTTATGAGAGAGTGGTTAAGATAATTGTTGATATCGAAAACTCACTTGCAGGAAAGAAATTGACGGCATGAAAAAAATAATGCTCCTCTTAGTTATTCTTATCAGCATACTTAATGCCAGGCCCGAAAAAGATTTTGAGCAGGCAAACTCATTATATTCTCAGAAAAAGTATTCTGAAGCCGCTGAAAAATATATGCAGATAGTAAGCAAGGGTTACTCGGGTGTGCCGCTTTATTATAATCTTGCCAACTGTTATTACAGAACAGGCAAAGTGGGCTATGCCGTGCTTTACTATGAAAAGGCTCTCAGGCTAAACCCGCATGATGAAGATACAAAGCATAACCTTGTTATGGCAAAAAGGCTGATACAGGGAGAGATTAAACCGCTGCCTGCTTTTTTTATATGGAAGTGGCTTGATACAGTAAGAAATATCTTCACGCCTGATGGCTGGACCGTCTTTCTCACAGTGACATTTTTCCTGATTCTTGCCATGTTCGGGCTGTTTGTTTTTATGGAAGATGTCATAATCAAAAAGTTTTCGTTTTACATGGGTCTGTTCCTGGTGCTGCTGTTTATCTCGGGGCTTGCCGCGCTTATCAGTTCATTCACTCAGACGGGGAGAACAGATGAGAAAGTTGTTGTGGCATCATACGTAATACTCAGATCTGAACCCGATGAAACTTCAACAGAAATCATGAAGATCAATGAGGGAAATAAAATCAGGGCTGCCGAAGAAGACGGTGACTGGCTTAAAGTGATCCTCCCTGACGGGAAAACCGGGTGGATATTGCGCACGGGTGTTGAACAGATCTGATCAGGCCGGAAAAAAATTCTTTTCTCCCGGTTATTACCGAAAAAGTTAAAAGGATAGTTTTTTACTAATAATGGACACAGAGCAAAACAGATCAAAAAATTATAACCGGATAAAAATTATAACAGGAATAACGCATGCAGTGCTCATGCTTCTGACTGTCACATTTTATGTTTACACCGGTTTCAGCAAAACCGTTTATTCTGCGGCATCGGGCATCTCAGAAAACGGCTTTATATCTTTTTTTATCTTTTCTCTGCTCTCAATGGCAGGCATATCTTTGCTTTTTCTGCCTCTTAACTTTTATTCTTCTTACATGCTTGAACACCGGTTCGGGCTATCAAACCAGACACTTACGGTATGGATTAAAGAAAACCTGAAAGGAAGTGCTGTGGGTCTGTTGTTCGGAGTGCCGGTTCTGAGTGCATTTTATTACATTCTGAACACCTACGGTGAACTCTGGTGGTTCCCCTTTGCAGTGTTCATGTTTCTTTTCAGTGTGGTGCTCTCTCAGATAGTGCCGGTGTATATTCTCCCGCTCTTTTACAAACTCACACCGGTTGAAGATGCGGATCTGATTGAATCAGTAAAAAGGATGGGCAAAGAAGCAGGGCTGAGCATCGTGAATGTGTTCAGTTTTGACATGAGCAAAAACACGAGAAAGGCAAATGCTGCTTTCACGGGACTTGGCAGATCAAAAAGGATACTGCTGGGTGATAATCTTCTTAACAATTTTACCCCTGAAGAAATTGAAACAGTGCTGGCTCATGAGTTCGGGCATTATAAATACAAGCATATAACCAAAAACATTATCACGGGTACTGTTTTCAGTTTCCTGCAATTGTTTCTAATCTCCCTCTTTTATTCATTCCTTTCTCAAAAAGCCGGCAGCGGAAACATAATGTATGCACCTGATTTACCGCTTATAATTACAGCGGGGATGATTATCTCAGCGTTATTCACACCTGCCGGGAATTATATATCAAGAAAATATGAATATGAAGCCGACGAATACGCGGTTAAGGCAACCGGTAAACCGGATGATTTCATAACTGCGCTTAAAAAACTAACCGGCCGGAACCTTGGAGATGAAAATCCTCACCCTTTTGTTGAATGGTATTTTTACAGTCATCCCTCAACCCTGAAGAGGGGAGAGGCTGTTAAGAAGCTTCTCCTGTAAATTCTGCATTCAGCGGGTTTTATTTTCTTTTCAGGCGGATGATCCATCCTGAAGTGATGAATAGCAGCTTTAAATGAATTAAATAATGAAATAGTATAAAATTCGTTTGCAAATCAATTATTTTTAAGTAATTTGCAACTGATTTTTACTCCGGATTCATCATGCAGCGGCATAATGAAAAATGGTGATCCGGTCCAGGCAATCCCTTAAGTACGAAATACAATAAACAGTTAAATACAATAAACTTAACCGAAAGGTCGTTAATGAAAAGAAGTATACTTTTTCTTACGATAATGGTGACGTGTCTTGGTAGTCTGATAGCTCAGACAGGCCAGGACTGGAAATGGCTTCACCCCACACCACAAGGCAACCGCTTAAACTGGGTTAAAGCCTGGAGCGTAACTGATTGGTATGCAGTTGGTACTGCAGGAACCTTCATGAAAACCACCGATGCCGGTGCAACATGGACTTTTAACCACAAAGCAGGAAGACCTTTTGCAACATCAGGTCAGACATCAAACGCTAATGACGCCCATTTTTTTGATATGCAGAATGGTATTGTAGTTGGCAGCAGCAGCGGTATCATGAAAACCACAGACGGGGGCAACACATGGGCTGACGTGGCCGGTAACCCGCTTGCAGCTTCAGTCACTCTCAATCAGATATTCTTCCTTAATAACAACGTTGGTTACATTGCCGGTTCTTCCGGAAACCTGCTTAAAACGACAGACGGCGGTAATAACTGGACTCTCGTTCCCGTTGGTGTAACAACTACATTATATGATATCTGGACAACCGATGACCAGACAATTCTTGTGCCAACCACAGGAGGAAATATCAGAAGATCTACAGACGGCGGTGCCACATGGG
>JABWCA010000127.1 GCA_013359345.1 Ignavibacteriaceae bacterium | reverse complement strand
CTCTCCGGCGGCGGCTCGACGCCCTCGAACGGCGGCGGCGGCCCAAGCACACCCATGCGGCCCCCGGCCACGATTACACCCGGCGGCGGCAGTTTCGGCGCTCCCTAAAACGGACCCACCATGAACCGTCTTTCCGTCCTTGCCTTCGCCCTCGCGATGCTGGCCCTGCCCGCCGCCGCGCAGGTGACCCTCTCCAGTTCTCCCACGCCGCTGCCCGCGGGCACGTTGGGAGTCGCCTATCCCGCGGCCTCGATCACCGCCTCGGGCGGCACGGCCCCGTACTCCTACCTCGTGACGTCGTCCTCGCCCAATATCCTTCCTCCGGGCGTCCTGCTGGCCACCTCGGGCGCGCTCTCAGGCACACCCTCGAGCGCCGGCACTTTTACCTTCACCGTCACGGCCACCGATTCCACCGCAGGCACGGCGCTCACCGGCTCCCAGTCCTTTTCCATAACCATCAATCCCGCGCCGTCCATCACCACCTCCACTCTCCCTGCGTCTTCGGTCGGCGCTACCACCAGCTATTCGCAAACCCTCGCCGCCACCGGCGGCACCGGCACGTTGACCTATTCGCTGACAGGCGGTTCGCTGCCCACGGGGCTCACGCTTTCCTCCGCCGGCCTCATCAGCGGCACACCCTCGGCCGCGGGCACGGCGAACTTCACCGTCACCGTGACCGATTCGCTCGGCGCAACCGGCGCCAAGGCTCTGTCGATCACCATCAACGCCGCGCCCGTCATCTCCACGGCCTCGCCGCTGCCGACCGGTGCGCAGACGATGATCTACTCCACCTCACTCGCCGCCACGGGCGGCACCGGCGCGCTCACCTTTTCCGCCACCACCCCCGTCCCCGCCGGACTCACCATCAGCAGCGCGGGCGTGCTCTCCGGCACACCCACCGTTTCCGGCGACTTCACCATCACCTTCCGCGTCACCGATTCGCTCGGCGCCTTCTCCGAAAAGCCGCTCGCCCTGACGCTCGTCCCCCAACCCGTCATCAGCGGCCTCTCGCCCTCCTCGGCCCCGGCCGGCGTCGCCGACATCGCGCTCACCATCACCGGCACCGGCTTTGCCCCAAACGTCACCGTCAACTTCGGCTCCACGGCGATTGCCGTCGCCAGCACCAGCGCCACGCAGATCAACGTCACCGTGCCCGTGGCCGCCATCGCCACGCCCGGCGCCATCAACGTCACCGTCAACAATCTATCGCTCATCACCTCGGCCGCCTCCCCCTTCACCGTGAACGGCCCTTCGATCACCTCGCTTGCGCCCACCTCGGCCTTCGCCGGCGGCCCCGCCTTCACGCTCACGGTGAACGGCGCGAACTTCGTCAACGGCTCCACCTACAAGTCCGAGGTGCGCTGGAACGGCAACGCGCTCGCCACCACGTTCGTCAACACCGGCCAACTCACCGCGCAAGTTGCCGCCAACCTGATCGCCTCCGCCGGCACCGCCGCCATCACCGTGGCCAACACACCCACCGCCATCTCCACCCCGACCAACTTCACCGTCTCACCGCCGCCCGCCATCAGCAACAGGAAAATCAGTAGGCAGATAAACAGCAGTACATGCCCTTAGTTGCAAAAGGAACTAATCTTGACCCGCGTATCAGGGCAGATTATGAAAGTAAAATTGCAGGGATCGAAAAGCAGATAGCAGATCTGAACACCGTGCTTTATGGCCGTGGCACAATTGCAGAACAAGAACTTAACAGGAAGATTCTTGAAGATATAAAGAAAAGTCTCAACCCACAGCAATTCAGCAAGGGTTCATTAGCAACGACACAGTACCTGCAGAAGCAGTTCCAGATTGATTACGGAATGGCAAGCGCAATAGGCAAGGCAGGCAGCTATGAGGAGGCCATCAGGATTCTTGACAACGCTATCAAAAGTCTTGAAAAAACTCTTAACCCTGAAACCGAAGGCGGTAAACAAGGCGGCAAAAGTACGGTTCTGGAATCCCTTGAACTGATGCAGAAGCAGGAGCAGCTCGCAGGGCTTGAATCATCCGGTGCCGGGTTATTTGGTGTGCAGCTTGTAAACCTTGAGAAAATATCGGTGCTGCTTAAAAACCAGAACCTTACACTTGATGAGAGGATCGGATTACTTGAGTATGAAAAAAGACTTCAGGAATCTGTTTACGGGTTAAAAGGAGACATTAAAAGCCCCGGAGTGGGCTCCGCAGGGTCAATAAAAGGGCAGCCTTATGGGGGTATAACTGATAAAGGTTACTATCAAAAGACAACCACACCTGTTGTATTCGAGAGTCAGGATATGCTTGGGGGCTACGTAAAAAGCTGGTTTGAAGTTGGCGGTGCTGCAGAGCAGGCGGCACAGCAAACAGCCTCAGCGTGGACGGCTACAATAAAGGTGTTTAAGAATGCTAACAGCGCTTTGGAGAATCTTCTTAATTTATTTGTCCAGATTATCATACAGCAGGCACTTACCAGAGCTATAAGCGGTATATTTAGCGTTGCTGGCGGTAAAACATTCTCTGACGGCTTTTTTGGTACCGGTCAAAGGCTTGTATCACCCGCAGCAATATCTGCAGGTGTTGGTACAACAAGCCGCGTAATTAACATTAACCTGAACGGAGAATTCAAGATACACGGCTCAGACCTTAAGAGTGTCATAAACAGGCAGAATATCAGGGAGGCAAAGTACAGATAATGGCATCTAGTCCTTATTACATTACGTTTAACTTCCCCGAGAGATATATCCGTTCAGGTAAAGAGCGGCTTACAATTCAGTTTAAAGTTAATTACCTGGGAGATGACCTAAACATTACGGATCCCTCTGCATACGGGGTAAGATTGTTAAGCACAGGAACTGTCGATGAAAGTTATGAACTTGATGAGTTTACGCTTGTTAGTGGTGAATTTAGCTTTACACTATATGATTATCAGGGCTTAATAAGAAATTATCTTTTTAGTGATGAATGGTGGGTGCTTGAAAAAACAGGCAGGGTAACATACGAAATAAATGCAGATGGTACTTGGCGTACTGAGTTTGATGGATATATTCAGCCGGAATCCGTATTAGCTAATATACGCAATCCTATTATTGAGATAACAGCGGGGCCAAGAACTGATATTCTTAATAACACTGCCCTGTGGGACGGCGAAACACCACTTAACCCGCTTGGCTATATGGAGGAACTGTACTACCCCATCAATGACGTTATTACCGATATTTATAATTATGTATTAACCTCACCGGAGCTGAAGATATATCAGGAATGGGCATTCCATGCTGTGCGCAATCCTGAAGATCCTGCTACTATTGTAAGCGATATAAGCTTTGATCAGATACATTTATCTGCAGAAGATTATTTTTTTAACCCTAATTATAAATTTATGAGCTTTGGAGAACTCCTTAAAAGTCTGGCTTTTGAATTGGGATGTTTTACCGGAGTAATTAATAATAAAGCATATTTCAGACAATTGTTTGCAACTCAGGAGAATTTGATACTCCCGCTTGATAATCACCTGGTTATAGATGGTGATTATTTATACCAGGATATAGCTGCCTTTGTAAAGATTACAGATCGTTTTCAACTCAATTACCTAAATGGTAACTATACGCCCATTAGTAGTCAAAAGATTGATAAAAGTATATGCTGGTATATTAATGATGTGAGTCCGACCCAATTATACGGCACCTGGTATTATTACAAAGACGGTACAACCGGATGGCTTCCTGTTTATGGTGTTAATACTCCTGTGCTTAATACAAATCCCAGGTATTTAGCATCCTATCTAAGCGATTATTATTGGAAATACAGGGGTGATTATAAGAATAGTAAAGTTATTGAACTGCAGCTTGCGGGCACTGATTATAAGATGGAATATGATTACCTCTGGAAAGGCTTTAAGCTACATCCCTACAGCATTCAAAAGAACTTTAAAGCCAATAAAACAACCGTTAAAATGCTGTTTATATAGCTCGTTTATCACGGTGGGCAATAAAAAACCCGGTATAAACCGGGTTAGAAGCTCAGTTCTTATCTGCAGGATTGCGCCACCGCTCCCGCATAACCTTAGCCCAGGGCTCCGGGCTGTCCTTTTCCGCAAGAAAGAAATACATATCGAGCGCCTGGATCAATGGCAGAAACTGCTTGAAGCTAATCCAAAACCTGCCTGATTCGAACCGGATTAGCGTGTTTAGCCCTATTCCGCAGGCTTCTGCAAGCTGCTTCTGGCTGATCTTCAATTGCTGTCTTCTTTCTTTCACCCGCTTACCTATCAACTTGCGAGCTTCATTCATTACTTCTTCGTTCATTGTGCCTCCTATATTGTCAGGTCTTCGTAATTACATCCGGTGACTTTTTCAAGGATCTCCTTGACCGCCTGCTCTATATTCTGCACCGTAAAGGGGTCAATGCGTTCAGTCTGAACGTAATACGAAGAAGCCCAAAAAACATTTTCTGTGGCATCATGTCCCTGCGGAGCTACCACAATATCAAGCCTTCCGTCACCCTCTTTAATACTGTTAAACCGAGACCAGTTGTGCACATTATGCGTGTGGTCCTTAAGTCTCACATACCACAGCTTTTCTTGCCTCTCATCCCAAACCTCAAAGTAACCGTCGACCGCGCTAAAAGCTTCCTGCGCCTGTGCAAGCCTTTCTTGCCACAGCAGGAGCCTGTTGTCGCTGACCTCAAAATACTTGTAATAATCTGAGTCATAGTACTCCTCGCCATCCTCAATCTGCCATCTTTCCAGAATAATAATGCCGCCCATGAGAGATCTTGTGTTGTTCCTATATTCATCTCTCAGGGTCATGGCCCTGGCTATAGCCTGCTCTTCAGTTGCGTAATATTCTTTTAAGCTATGCTCAGTTGATTCAGATCCGTTAGGATGCTCGTATAAGTGCAGTGTATATTCGTAATTCATATTGTCTCCGAGTTTTAAGACCTGTCGGGTCTGTGAAAAAAAAGGGGCCGAAGAGCCCCCTTAAAACCTTTGATGTATTGTTAGAACTCTTGCCTGTCAAGCCCTGCCACCTGCCTGAAAATAGCTGTAAACTCATCAAGGGTGTATTTCTCCTTGCTGTATACGGTTAGGTCTGCAAGTACATCTTCTTGCATTGCAGACGTGCCTCTTATGATGTAAAAATGGCCCTTATCTTGGGCTGCTGCGTATTCGTCAGAGCGAGGATCATCATCTGCAGCTACCAAGATTTCAATCGGGCTAAATGAATCAAGATCAATCTCCCACCAATTCAGATTACCAGTGCCCCAGTCAATTACGTGTTGAACGAAGTTATGCCCATCCCAGTAATTAATGCAGCTTGTCGCATAATATTGCATTTGCACATCCTCCGGCTCATCTTCTAACGTCTTGGACGTCACGAATACCTCGCCATCGCTATCATCATACCAACAAGCCGTTATGTTGTCTGGATATACTATGGCATATTCATCATCGTTATCATTGCTAATGTTGTAGAGTCTTGTAGAAGGTGCTATAGTTACTGTGGACTTAGAAAAAGAAAAGCTTACAGATTTGTTAGATTGGGCTTTCATATTATCTCCGAGTTTTAAGACCTGTCGGGTCTGTGTTGTAAATTAATTAATTGTTGGTTATAATATACCCCAAAAATGGTATATCGGTCAAGTGAAATCTTTAAACCAACAAGAAAAATTCTCAAAACCGTGTCAAAAATTCTCAAATTGCGTGTCAGTTATTAAGGAGTTTACTGCATGGTTAAGATAACTTCTTACTGCTTCCGGATTGTGATAACCATAATTAAACTCATCTATGATATCATTTACATCAACGACCTTTGTTTTTATATTCTCCGACTGCTGAATGTATGAAGCATGTTCCGAGGCAGCCTCAAAAAGCTTATTATCGGTAATAATCAGATAATCGGCATCCTTCTGAAGATCACGCAGATTATTAAATGTCTTCACATAATTAATTTTAGGCTTAAGTATTCTGAGGCCGTTATTAACTATATATTTTGATCCCGCGCCAACAGAGTCGGTGATTTTAATTTCGCCGTTAATTTTCTGGCCGTATATTTTTTTCGGTGATTCGCCGCTTTTCCAGATCATCACGGAGTCACCGGTTAATCCTGTAATGGTAAAATTCCTTAAATCAGAAGCACTTAACTGGTTAAATCTGATTACCAGCGAATCATTAACAGCCTTTATTCTTCTCGGATATTCAATTTCCCACCAGTCATTATAAAGAATGTTTGCTGTATTTGCAGTCTGAAGATTTTCTGTTATTATCCTGTTTGTACCGGTCTTTATACTGTCCGAACTGACTGAACCGCTCAGGAATATCTGGTCAAGCGCATTGCCTTTCTGAGAATCAACCACCGCGGGGTCATCATTAAACCTGATCACCAGATTATGAGCATCAGTTGTCACTGAACCCCCGAGACTCTGATATTTGGCAAATATCTTTGCTGTTGAACCCGGAAAAACATCCGATGCTGTAACATTGAGCGTTTGTTTCCCCACAAAAATCGGGTTACCCCACCATGATTTCTTTTCAAACCAGAAAGGGCTCTCGTTCCTGAAGATATCGGATGAAAAACCCGCAAGCCATAAATCAGCTTCGTAGTGATTTACCTGCGTATAATAGTCAATTGCGGGGGTGTTAACTGAATTATCCGGTCTGTATAATTCTGCTCTGAGTCCGTTTGCGCCGCCCCAGGTAAGCCAGTAAAATGAGCTGTCAGTATAAAGATCAAAATAGGAATAGTATTCTGTATTCGGAGGATTCATTGATCTGTAAAGGGGACTTCCGTAATTCATCGATCCAACGAATTCGATATAGTCAGCCGGATCAAATATGCCATCAGTCTCACCGTGAACATAAACCGGAACTTCCTCGCCCCTGTTTATCAGTCGGAGCTGAGCCGGGTTTATTGCGGAAATCTGGACCCCGCGGTTAATCAGATCCTGTCCTGTAAGCTGATAAATTGCATCTCTTCCCACACTCAGTTTAACATATGCGGCATTATAATTTATCCAGTTGCCTGTTGTGTCATTTGATTCAATGTGATTTCTGTTAACAGCGAATTTTCCGGCGTATTCAGGGTTTAATATAAGACCATCCTGCGGGAAATCGTCCTTTCGGATTAACCGGGCATCTGAAAATTCAATGACTGATGGGAATGAAATTTCAACATCATAATCAATAACCGTGCGGAGCTTTGAGTCTGCTTTATCATACCGGTACGGCGCAAAAATGAGGTGCAGGACTTTGTTCCCTCTGTAATGGAAACTGCCTGCCACAGATATATAATCAATTGTGTTGCGCGGAGATTTTTTAATTACGCTTTCCCAGTTAAGAATTGCAAGGGAATCAGATTTTTTGACTGCACCGGGATTTATTGCAGGAGAGAACGATTCGGTCTTTTGTGAGATTACGGTTCCGTTAACACTGCGGGTATCCTGATCGGGGATTATCAGAAAAAGATCGAATTCAGGCAATACAAGCTGACCACCCAATGTCTCATCAAAATACGGTGAGCTTCTTTGATTCTCATTGAAAGAAATATCCGGCAGATTACCCGCCTGAAAATTAACCCGGAATGTCATTTTCCCGGAGTTTATTTTATATTCTGTGACTTTGATTTGTGAGTTGCCATTAGCGAAAAACAAAAGCAGATAAGAAAGCAGTAACACTAATTTCATTTTATGACCCGAGCAGTATCGTATATGTTTTAATTAATTCATTTTTTCTGTTGAGAGAAGAAAATTGAGAAGCAAAATTTATGCAATTTTCATGAATATTTTTATTCAAATCAGCATAGCCCAAAAATTCCTTAAGTTCTTTAACCATAACATTATTATCTTCAGAGGAGAAGAATTTTCCGTTATAATTTTCTCTGATAATATTCGATAATTCCCCATTATTGAAACACATTACGGGCGCCCCGTAAGCCATTGCTTCAATGCATCCGAGTCCGCCGGTTTCAGGCAGCCTTGAGGGGTATATAAACAACCTGGTGTGCCTTAGCAGTTCAGCCTTTTCACCTCCTGAAACAAAACCTGTGAAAGTTATATTCTCAGGAATATTTATATACTCCGGCACCGGATAATCAGAATGTTTTTCACCTGCAATCACAAATTGCTCTCCCGGAAATGAACCTGCTAAATTATATATCAGATCAGATCCCTTAGGCACAGAAATATTACCGATGTAAGTGATAAATTTTCTTTCTTCTTTGCCGGTTGATGATCCGGTATGGTCAGAAATCGCAACTGAATTAGGCACCATCACGACCTTTTCGGCAGGTATTCCCAATGCTGTGAATCGTTTAAGTGAGTCTTCACCGGGAGTTATGAAAAGATCTGCTCTGCCTGTAAGCCTGATAAATTTTTGAGGAGTCACTCTGTTCAGAGAAACAAAAAGACTCTTTAAAAATGAATTATGATAACACCTCTTCATCACTCCCGGGAAAAATGATGATTTGTCATAACAAAGAGTGCAATCATTTGAACCGTCATGGAAAAATGAATTAAGGCAAAACGGGTAATAATTATGAAGATGAACGACTATTTTTGCCTTTCGGGGTTTGATTTTTGCCCAGACGGGATACGATAAGAGGTTATAAATATTGTGAAAGTGTATAATATCGGGCTCGAAACTATCAATTTCTTTCTGAAGCTCACTGATCTTATAATTCCTTAATAAACTCGAAAGAACGACTGCCGTCTTTTTAATCAGTGACGAACTCAGAAAATCACTGTTTGAAATTTCAAACAGCCTGATCTTAATATCTTGCTGCCGTGATAACAATTCAAAATCATCACTTACCACCTTATCCACACCGCCGAAAATCGAAGTCCTTTCGTTAACCAGTAAAATCTTCATCTTCAATCCTGAACCTGATTCTGCCTGTGAGCACTCTCAAGATAAATAACGGAGCCCCGAACAGATATCTGGCAGAGACTCTTCCAAATTCCTTTATCAGTTTATCCAGCCATTCAAGCCCCATCTGCCTCAAAACAGGATGTGCCCGTTTTTTCTCACCGGAAAGATATCTGAACCAGCCTCCCGCTGCTATCACAATTTTATAATCAAGTTTTGCACCGTAATTAATTAACCAGAACTCTTGCCGGCTGAGCCCAAGTCCTGTGAAAAGAATATCTCCCTGACTCTGCCTTATCTCTTTGAAAATTTCTTCAGGTGAGTTTTCCATTCCTTCAATACATCTGACAACTCTTATACCCGGATAATCTTTAGCTAAAACAGACTTTAACTTATCAAGTACCGCAGCCGAATCACCAATGAAGCTAAGTCTCAACTTTTCACTTTCAGCAGTTTGCATGATTTGCTGGAAAAAGTCTGTGCTTACCGGAAGCGTTTTCCTGTATCCATACTTCATCCTCAGTGTCAGATTCATAAGTAATGCATCAGGGTATAAATTCAGCCCTGAAAAATCTGCTTTGTGTTGATTTTTATATAAGAAATTTGCAACGTTAAAATCACAATACTGTAAAATAACCGGAGTTCCGGCCTTAGCAGACCCATCCGCAAATAATAAATTTTCTATCGTTTTATAGTTAAATTTGGATAACTTAATCTGAAACATATTAACTGATTATGGCTGCCGAAAAAATCTGTGCTGTGATTGTAACTTATAACAGGCTCTCTTCGCTTAAAGCTTGCATCGAAGGATTGTATCATCAGACGCGTGAACCTGATCTGATAATTATCGTTAACAACGGCTCTTCAGACGGAACAAAAGAGTATCTGGATAAGATTCAAAATAATAAAATTCATGTAATTCATCAGGGAAATTCTGGCGGAGCCGGTGGTTTTCATACGGGATTATCATACTTTCTCACCCTTGACTTTGACTGGGCGTGGTGCATGGATGATGACGGATTGCCTGATGATTGTGCTTTGGAAGCCCTGATAAATACACCTGACTTTGGAATTTGCGTAAAAAACTCGCTTGTTCTGGATTCAGGAAACAAAACCATACCCTCATTTTCAATACAGCCGTCAGAAAAAAGACATCTCAATAATGAGTTCATTTTAAATTATGCATCCTTCTTTAACGGCACTCTTATTCACAGGGAGATTTTACTTGAAGCGGGGTTGCCATTAAAGAAACTCTTCATCCATGGTGATGAGGTGGAATACTTTTACAGAATAAAGAACAGATATAAATACCCTGTCATTACGGTTACAAAAAGCAGATTTTATCACCCCTCCGGTGAAACGCTTTACCGAAGCGAGTGGGGAGAACAGCAATATTTTAAGCTGTTTTACTTCATTGTAAATTTCCCTTACTCAAATTACGACAGAGAGATACCGCTCTCAAAATCACGGTTTCTGTTCAGCATCTTTCTTCTCAGGGAGTTTTTCATTCTGGCCGGAGTTGCCTGGAAGCAGAAAAAATATAAACTCAGGAAAATTCTTTTTGTCCTTATTACTTCATTTTTATCCTTATTCCGGATTAGACTGCAACCTGAGAGTGTAAGGAAACTGACCAACCGGTTTATAAAATCTGATTCTTAAAGCGTTCTGAGATTGCAGATATAACCTGATTGGCAAAATTGCCGTATTTTTGCTCTGCAAAAAACTTTTTTACGGTATCGTGGCTGTTTACCCTGATCTGCTCTCTCAGAGTGTCATTTTTAATCAATTGTAAAATTGCCTCAATCCACACCACCGGGTCATGACTGTTAATCAAAACTGAGTTAACACCGTTTTTCATTATTCCGGTGTATCCGGGCAGATCTGCCGCAATCACAGGTAATCCGAAAGCCATTGCCTCGTAAAATACTCTCGGAAATCCTTCTGTGAAACTCGGGAATATGAAATAGTCAGAACTTTGATATACTTTTTTCAGGGTTTCAAAATCATGAATGATCCCGGTAAATACTACTTCCCGTTCAAATCCGGCTGATTTGATTTTATTCTTTAAGTCGCTCATATAGACGGCTTCACCATCCCCGACTAATATCAGCTCAAAATTTAATCCTCTGTTTTTAAGTCCGGCGGCGATCTCAATCAGAATATCAATCCCCTTATCCGGGTGAATCCTGCCGACATACAGCAGTTTGTTGCCCCCTGATTCTGAATTCGGCTCATAAATTTCCCCGGGTTTTAACTGCATCATTGGAATGCTTTTTTCAGCATTTTTATTGATTACTTTAATACTGTTATATAAATGCTCACCCTCTGCAAGAATAAAATCTGCCCTTCTTACCACTGATAAATACAGTGAATGCAGCCAGCCGAATTCCCTTATCGCACCAAAGATCCTGCTTTTTTTTATTTCTCCACGCACATACAACCCGAATTTCCGCCTGACCAGAACCATAAACAGAAGTGCTGTAAGGTTAATATTCGATGGCAGATACACAAAAAAATAATTGTTACTTAAAGAAAGAATGATAAGTTTAATAATTGCATAGAGAGTATTGGGCAGATATGTCAAGGGGTTTTGTGATGCAAATAATGAGAGGCTGCAGAAATTAACTTCGGGTATCAGAGTTTTTTGACCGGGAGCAATTACTCCGTATTTTGATTTTGCACAGAGAATAAATTGAAGGCCGTTTGGTGTTGAGAAGAGTTCATTAATAAAATCAGTACCGCCGTCATCAAGTGTTAATTTACTCTTTACTCCGGTAACAGGAAAGTTCAGCAGTATGTTTACCTTTGTTTTTCCGGTCATAAATCATTCTTCGTTTTTTTGCTCAGCATGTAAAAGTTATCGTCTATCTTCCGGAAAGTATGGGAATCACTCAAAAAATCGATTACGGCAGAATTTTCA
This sequence comes from Ignavibacteriaceae bacterium, assembly GCA_013359345.1. GTDB lineage: Bacteria > Bacteroidota > Ignavibacteria > Ignavibacteriales > Ignavibacteriaceae > JABWCA01. Next base: position 1,837 of record JABWCA010000127.1, on the reverse strand, counting down.
TCAACGGTTATATAGAACTCCTCTTTTTTCTTAAGTTCTTCCAGGGTAGTCAGTCCCGATATCTTCCCAAACTCAGAGTATGTTTTAAGTATATGATAGTCGACTGTGAATTTGCCTGTCCTACGGTACTGATCTTTAACCGCAAGAGAATCGTTCAGACAGTAAATAAGACTTTTTTCACTGGCATAGTATTTAACAGGGAGAAACTCATGCGGAGTCGATAATATCACCGGAATTCTGTGCTTCTCATAGTTTACTGCCTGCTCCACACGAATACTCTCACTATGTTCAAAATTGTTGTACCCTTTAAAAGCAATTAACCAGCTTAGAATCAGTAAGGGAGAATAATACACCAATCTTTTGTTAAGTAATTTGTGAAGAATTATCACATAAATTAAAAGAAGTGATACCACCGAAAACTGAAAATAGCGGAAAGACATGACAGTAACATTCAGATATAACAGCAAATAAAAAAAAGGTGCCAATAAGGAGAGCACAAGCAATAATCTCATGCGGAGCTTTTCAGAATCCATTTTAATTATGTTTAAAATTTTTCTTGCGTTGATCATTATAAGGAAGAGGAAAAACAGAAATCCTGCTCCTCCCATCACATATCTGAATAAATCAAAAAACCCGGCCCACCCTGTAAAACTGTGCCAGGTGCTTGCCCCGACTTTGTGATACTGATTAATTACAGCGGGAACCCACGGCACAAAAAGAAGCGATCCGCCGAGCATGGCAAAAAGATTGTTACGTCTCGTCCTTAAATTAAACAGTGAATGAACTGACAGAGAAATTACGAGCACAGCCGCAAAATAATGCGTATAGAGAATAAGTGAAGTGACTGCAAGAACAAGAATGTGATCCTTTCCGGAGTTCCCGTTTTTCAGATAAAGCCAGATTATTAATGAACTAAGAAAAAAGTAAAGACCATAGGATCTGATCTCTGTGCTGAGGTAGCAGGAAATGTGACATGAAGTTGCCGCAATTAACAAAATAAGATATGCAGGTATTCCGGGGTCATAAAGTTTAACCGTTTTGTTTATAAAGTACAATCCTCCCAGTGTGAATATCAGTCCGAATCCAGCCAGAGAGTATTCCGGATACCCGATCAGATTATTTATAATATTTGCTGAAACAAAATACAGCGGCGGATTAGTATCAGCTCCCTGATACATGATTCTGATCAGTGATAATGGATTTTCTCCCTGTATCAGAACAAGAGTGTAAATTTCATCCAGCCACATTTTTTGTGTTACGGTCTGAATGAAATTGTTAGAATAGATGACTATGGATATACAGATTATAAGGAATGAGGCGTAACGCGTCTGCTTTTCATTCAGGCTCAGACGTTCTGAAAATCTTCTGATAATATATGAGAGACGCTCAGACATTTTTGAAATCCGGAATATTCACATAATATCTGAACCTCAATGCCCCCCCCTCATTCTGCCACCAGAACCTGTATATCCATGACATTCGCACCTGTGGGGCCCGTGACGATTGCACCTCCGCGGAGCCTGAGGAATGGGTTGGAGTCACTGTTTAAGAGGTACTTTTGCGCTTGTTGCTGCAGTTCACTGTTCAGCAGCATTTCTGATGATACCATACCGCCTGCAGCATCTGAGTTACCGTCAATACCGTCTGAGCCCACGGAGTAAAAGGTCCATTTTCCGGTGAGCTTTGTGGTTACGAGAAATTTCACGGCCAGTTCCTGATTTCTCCCGCCCTTGCCGCTTCCGGTGACGGTTGTGGTGGTCTCACCCCCCGAAATTATTGCCAGGGGTCTTTTATCCATCTGTGAGGTGATGCCACGGTACTGAAAATCAAGCAGACT
>JABWCA010000413.1 GCA_013359345.1 Ignavibacteriaceae bacterium | reverse complement strand
ACATGTGCATTATATTCGTCAGCCGTGCCGAGTACATATATTACCGGCAAACCGTTTACATCACCCGATACCGGATCATCAAACCTAACAGAATAAAACCTATCTGAGAGCATTGCATTCACTTCTTCAAGAGCTGAATAAAGGTCATCATTCGCTACAACTGAAAATGTTACTGCCATAAAAATGCCTTCATCGGGCGGATTAGCAACAATTCCGCTCGCATCATTTGTGTAAGTCCAGCCTGCAGGCAGCGTAACCGAAACCTGAGCTGTGGGGTGAGTGAATGTTTCCTGTGCAAAATTGGTTGCCGTAAATAACAGCATGAAAACTGCAATGATTGTGAGTCTTTTTGACATAATGTCTCCTTTAAACAATTGATTGATTGATTGGTAATTGATTGATTTAATTTTAATTTTTTGCTGAAGAACTAACCGATTTCAAAGACGATGAACACATGTCTTTACCGCCATAAATAATCATAACATGTCTGAGAAACCGGAAAATAATTTCTTTTGCCGGATCTAGCATTTTGCAGTTCTGAATTGCCGGAACAGTATGATATTGTGCAAGTTCCGCCTTATTCTTTCCTCTGCTTTTTGCGCCCCGCCGGCCGGGGGAGAAATATTATATTTTTTAATCGCTTCTGAAGTGTTTTACTCAGCATCCGGAACAGATGTTCCGCCCCTTTTTCTTTTATCCTGATTATTTTTTATTTAAGAATGAAAATATTAACTAACCTTGATTTTTACAAGCTGTATTATGACTTTGACACCGGTAAAAATTGAAAATCAGAAAGTATTCAAAAGTCAGAATCCGGAGATAGTCAGATTTCCCCCTGTTAACAAGCAGCCTTATAAAAATTGCTGGTAAAACCAGTTCTTCCGGTAACCATTATTCACACAGATTACATCTCTCAGAGATCAAAAATTGCGGTATGATCAGTACAGAAAGATCATTCATCTGAACAAATAATCAGTAAGCAGTTGTTTTCCAGAGTCTTAGTTAATATCTGAAAATATTCTGTTCAGCGGCAGTTCTTCCGTGTTTTAGCAGTTATTTAAGCCCCGTCTTTAGTCACGCCGGTTTGATTAGTTATTTTACACGTTTTGGAGTATTCTTACGGATTCCGGGCCATCCTCCTCATGATAGTCTTTGCAGGAGTTGTCTTTACGCTCCATCAGATTGCCGCCCTCATTTCCCCCCGATTTTCATTTCCTTTTACCAATTAAAAGGAGTTCAAACCTTTTCCTGCTTTCGCAAGATACCAAGTTCTATGCTGCCCTCCGGCGTGTCGGCCGTCTGTCTCAGTCTGAGATGCCTCCTTGTCGTAAATTCCCACCGTGGCTGTTAGGGAGAGCGGCACCCTCAGTTAAGAACGATAACTTTACTCTCATCTGTCTTTCAGATTTACCACGGTTGGGTTTGGTCCTCGTTTTGTTGCGCAAACTCGTCCGCTTGCATCTGCCTTTTATCTGCTTCCTGTTCGTCAGACCGGGATTTTGCCGCTGACTTCCTTCACATTCCTCTTCACAGAGGACACTCGTCTGTTCGTCTGTTACTTTCCGGTATCAGGGCGTGTTCTGTACTCCCGCCTCTGAGTTATAACCCATGCCCCGTAAACAAAAAAAGCTGACTGAACAGATTCAGACAGCTTTCATTTTTTTATTATTCAGAGAGAATATCACCGGGAGCAGAGTTACTACTCTGCTGCAGTTATACTGCTGAGAATATCCTGCAGAGCAGCTCCGTAAGCATCAAGAGCTTCCTGAGTTGCGAAATAAGTAACCACGAGGGAGGTGTTCCCGGCCGGAGCATCAATTACTGCAACATGTGCATTATATTCGTCAGCCGTGCCGAGTACATATATTACCGGCAAACCGTTTACATCACCCGATACCGGATCATCAAACCTAACAGAATAAAAC
>JABWCA010000126.1 GCA_013359345.1 Ignavibacteriaceae bacterium | reverse complement strand
ATGATATCATGGAAAGAATGGACGAAATTACATCTTCAGGCTGTCTTCTCAATAATATGGATACCGGCGAACCTGTAACCACTGTGAAAGATAAACTGATCAGCGCAAATGCATATCTTGGTGCTGTACCCATTGCACAGGCTCTGGATATGGGTGCAGATATCGTCATAACGGGACGAACCACTGATACAGGGCTTACACTTGCGCCAATGATCCATGAGTTCGGCTGGGATACAGATAATTTTGATTTAATGGCAGCCGGAACCGTTGCAGGTCATATTCTTGAATGCGGTGCTCAGGCAACAGGAGGAAATTTTCTCGGAGACTGGGAAAAGCTTGATTTTGTAAATATAGGTTTCCCGATTGCTGTTGCGTATCCCGATGGCTCATTTCACATAACCAAGCATGAAGGCACCGGGGGAGCAGTAAATATTGAAACTGTTTCTGAGCAGTTATTATATGAAATAGGTGACCCGGTAAATTATATCACACCAGACTGCATTGCTGACTTCACCTCAATTCAGGTTGAGGATGCAGGCAAAGACAAAGTAAAGGTTCATTCAATTAAAGGCCGTCCCGCAACTCCTTTTCTTAAAGTCTCAGCTGCGTATCTTGGAGGTTATATTTCATTTGCCACTCTCACTTATTCATGGCCCGATGCATTTAAAAAGGCAAAATTAGCCGGCGAAATACTAAGGGGCAGGCTCGATAAAATAGGTGTCAGATATGAAGAATTTAACTCTGAATATGTAGGGCTTAATGCCTGTCACGGACCTCTTGCAAAAGAGCATAATGATGATGATATAAATGAAGTTTGTGTGAGGTTCGGCATAAGATCATCAGATTATAAAAGCGTTGAGAGATTCGGAATGGAAATTGCACCTCTTATTCTTACGGGACCTCCGGCAGTGACGGGATTTGCAGGCGGAAGACCAAAGCCGAGTGAAGTGGTTGCTTACTGGCCTGCGCTGATTCCGAAATATTTAGTTAAACCTGTGGTTGAATTATACGGGGATGTAAAATGAAGATAAGACTTATAGATATCTGCCATGCGAGGAGCGGTGATAAGGGTGATGCAGTTAATATAGGAGTGATAGCTTATGATAAAAAAGACTATCCTGTTATATTAAAATATCTTACAGCAGATAAGGTAAAGCAGCACTTTAAAGATATATGTCACGGTGAGGTTAAAAGATATGAGCTGCCCAATCTTAAAGCGCTGAACTTTGTTCTTGAAAATTCACTGGGCGGCGGCGGAAGCGCAACACTCAAATTTGATGCACAGGGCAAAACATTTGCTGCAGCAATTCTTAAAATGGAAATAAATACTGAAAATCAAGAAGGATAATAAATGTACGAAGAGCAGTTAAGAGAAGTTGAAGGTATAGAGTTACGTGTAACTAATCTCAGAGGTTATCTTTAAATTAGATGAGCGTGAAAAAAAGATAGCAGATCTGCAGATTAAAACAGAAGAAGGCGGATTCTGGAATGATCAGAGAGCTGCTCAGGCTGTTCTGCAGGAAATAAAGAGAGAGAAAGACTGGGTTGAGGCATGGAGCGCACTGAACAGTGAAGTTGTGAATGCAAAAGAACTTGTTGAACTTGCCAAAGTTGAAGAAGATGAATCGTTCAGGGATGAAATTGACCATGAAATTGAAACCGTAAGAAAAAAAGTTGAGGATCTTGAGTTCAGGAATATGCTTTCAGGTCCTGAAGATCCTAATAACTGCATTTTAACCATACACTCAGGTGCAGGCGGAACCGAATCTCAGGACTGGGCTGATATGCTGCTCAGAATGTACCTCAGATGGGCAGAAAATAACGGTTACAAGGCTAACATAGTTGATCTGCTTGAAGGCGACGGTGCTGGTATAAAAAGCGCGACTGTTGAAGTTGTGGGTGAATATGCTTTCGGCTATCTGAAGGCAGAAAACGGCGTTCACAGGCTGGTGAGAATTTCACCTTTTGATGCCAATAAACGGCGTCACACCTCATTTGCATCGGTGCATTGCATACCTGAGGTAAATGATGATATTGAGATTGATATCAATCCCGCTGATCTCAGGATAGACACATACAGATCAGGCGGAAAAGGCGGTCAGAACGTTAATAAAGTTGAAACTGCGGTGCGGATAACACACATTCCCACAGGAGTGGTGGCTGCATGTCAGAGTGAAAGATCGCAGATTCAGAATAAAACCAATGCTATGAAACTGCTTAAATCAAAACTTTATCAGATTGAGCGTGAAAAGCAGCTCAGTGCCCAGCAGGAAATTGAGAAAACCAAAATGAAGATTGAGTGGGGAAGCCAGATCAGGTCTTATGTGTTCCATCCCTATAATATGGTTAAGGATCACAGAACTGATGAGGAGACTTCTAATACTCAGGCTGTAATGGACGGAGATATCAATAAATTTATTAAATCATTTTTATTAAAGTATCCGGGATTCTGATATGAAAATATTCAAACCAGGTGAAGTCATTGCGCGCGAAGGTGAAACGGCAAAAGATCTGCTGATCCTCGTAAGGGGAAAAATAGCCGTGGTAAAAAATGATCTTAAAGTTGCCGAGTTTTCTGATGCAGGATCGGTTGTGGGTGAAATGAGTGTTATTCTGAACTCAACCCGAACCGCAACCATTGTGGCTGAAGATGAGTCTTTTATTACGTATCTGCAGGCTGATATAGATAAGATTATCAGGGAATACCCCGAGCTTGCAAAGAAGATAATGATGAATCTTGCAGACAGGCTGCGCCACACTACCGAAGAGCTTTACTGCCTGGCAAATGAAGTTAAAGTAAAACCGGAGAATTCTTAAAAGGGAGTCTTTTGCGGCTCCCGCTTCCTTCTCTGCTCTGTATCACAGATTATCTGCAAGCCAGCGGTGGAGCGGGGAAGAATTAAAAAAATCTTCCAGGATTATCCTGTCATAATCAGCTCTGAATTCTTCATCTGATGTGCTGTATTCAACAGAAGTGTATAAACCGGAATGAAGCAGCAGTTCAGGGTAAGTATGGGTCACCTGATAGTTACGGGGTCCCTTTTTAAATGTTTTTCCTTCCACCTTAGTCTTGCCGTCACTTACTATTTCACCAATCACTTTATGCAGAATTTCTGCCTCATGCTGAACTGAAATGAGTTCACGGTACTTTTTCAGCACTTCGGGCGTAAACATATAAATTCCGCAGCCGATAAATGCTGTTTCAGGCTCAATGTGGAAATAAAATCCTGAGGCCTCCATTTTAACTTTTTTCCCCTCCCACATAAAACCGGCGATGTTGGTTTTGTAGGGATTTTTATTCTCGCTGAATCTCACGTCCCTGTGAAGCCGGAAAACCGATTTATCAAATTTTGGAATGGCAATAAGATTTGGTTCAATTATGATGAGCTTTTCGCCAAGATAATTAATAAGCGCCTCAACCGGGGCAAAAACCTCAGCCATAAAGCGCGCCCGGTTGGCCTCAAACCATTCTTTATTGTTATTATTGCTCAGCTCGGTAAAAAACGACGCTGTGTTTTTAATAAAGTCGGGATATTTATCTGATACCATTTTATAACTCCCAGTTTATTTTGGGTATATCTGCGTTACCCCCCGAGAGAATAAGTCCTGTCTTTTTACCTTTGAAGAGATCACCCGATTTAATGACTGCGGCAAGAACTGTTGCACCAGAAGGTTCCACTACAGTTTTCATTCTTTCCCATATAAGCCGCATTGCCGCGGTAATCTCATGGTCGCTGACTGTAATAATCTGATCAACAAGTTCACATATTATAGGGAATGTTTTATCACCGAGTGAGGTAAGAAGTCCGTCAGCAATTGTTTTCGGGCCAACTGAGGGATATATCACTCCGTCCCGTTTACTTCTGAAAGCGTCATCTGCTCCTTCAGGCTCAGCCCCGAATACCTTAATACCTTTTTTTCCGAAATTAACCGCCGAAAGGGCCGTACCGCTCATAAGTCCGCCGCCGCCAACAGGCGCAATAACGGCATCAAGATCAGGCACATCCTCCAGAAGCTCACGGCAGGCGGTTGACTGTCCTGCAATGATATCGTAATTATTGTAAGGGTGAATGAATGTGGCACCGGTTTGCTCAACAACCTGATTAAGGGTTGACTCACGGGCTTCAAGTGTGGGCTTGCAGAAAGTGATTTTACCGCCATACCCCTTTACGGCAGCAACTTTAATTGCAGGAGCTGTCTCGGGCATAACTATGTAAGCCGGAACTCCGAGCATCCCGGCAACAATACACAAGGCGGCTGCATGATTTCCAGAACTGTGGGTGGCAAGCCCTTTCTGAAGTTTATCCTGAGGAAGCGAAAGGGCAGCATTTGTTGCGCCTCTGAATTTAAATGCACCACCGCGCTGAAGATTTTCACATTTAAAATAAAGTTCGCAGCCTGCAATATTATTTATTGCAGAAGAAGTGAGAACAGGGGTGCGGTGTGCGTACTTTCTGACCTGAGTGTATGCCCTGTCAAGATCGGCTTTCTGAGGAAAACTGCTGTGCATCAGTCAATGATCTTTTTAATGTCTTTATCTTTGCCGAGAACTATCAGAACGTCATCTTTCTGCAGGGTTGTGGTTGCAGCGGGCACGCCGTAGATTTTCTCCACTTCGTTTTCTTCACCGGTTTTAGGATCAATCTCTCTTACAATACGCTTAAGAGTTATAAGGTTAATATTGTATCTGATTCTGAGTTCAAGTTCCTGCAGTGATTTTCCTATAAATGCCTTGGGTACTTTCAGGTAAACAATACTGTAATCCTCACCAAGAAAAATGGAGCTCATGATATCCTGATGAGATGCAAGCGATATCATCTGTCTGGCGATCTGTTCATCTGGAATAACAACCTGGTGAACTCCGAGTTTCCTCAGAATCTTTGCCTGCATTTCTGAGTTAGCCCTCGCAAGAATTTTCTGCACTCCCAGTTCAAGCATCACCACAGATGTAAGGATTGTGCTCTCAAAATCATCGGGGCCAATGGTTATGATAACAGAGTCGGATGCTTCAATTCCAAGCGTTCTTAAATCGGTAACATCTGTTGAATCCATCGTCATGGCCGTTGTGACAGAGTTTTTTATGGAATCCGTTATATGTGCATCTTTATCAATCGCAATTACGTCAGCGCCTTTTGAATGAAGTTCTGTGGCCACTTTTGAGCCAAGGTCACCAAGTCCGATAACTAAAAATTTCTTTTTCATCTTTTCCTCTTATAACAAAGAAACGTTTTCTTCAGGAAGTTTGTAATTTTTTGCTTCGCTTGATTTGCTCATCGCGAATATGATGGTCAGCGGCCCGACCCTCCCGATAAACATCAGAAATATCATAATGAATTTGCCGGGATCAGTGAGATAGGGGGTGATCCCTCTTGAGAGCCCCACGGTGCCCGCCGCACTGAATGCCTCAAAGGAGAGATCCAGCAGCGATTTATCTTCGGTGAGCGATAAAAGGAATATCCCGATTAAAATGAACAGGACCGAGAGAAGGAATATCATAAGAGCCCGTTTTACAATCTCTGTCGGGATCTTTCTTCTTTTAAGGTTTATCTCTTCAGAGTTCTTGAACAACGCTGCCATAGCCAGTATAAATATTGCAAAAGTGGTCGTTTTAATGCCACCTCCTGTACCGCCCGGAGAGGCACCCACAAACATAAGAAAAATATAAAACAGCGAGGTTGGCATGGTTAACTGGGAAATATCTATTGTATTAAAACCAGCTGTTCTTGTGGATACCGACTGGAAGTATGAATGAAGTAGTCTTTCACCCGTGCTGAATTCCTTGAGACTGTGCTGATATTCAAAAAGATAAGTCATAAAAGTACCGGCAACTATGAGGGCAATTGAAGTGAATATAACCATCTTATACTGTAACGGTATCTCCACTTTGAATCTGTTGTAATACGGATAGTATTTGAAGAATTTGTGGAAATTAAGAATCGTTGTGAAACCAATGCCGCCAAGAATAATCAGCAGGCTCACAGTTATTATGAAAACTGTGTTATTTCTTACAACCACATCAGCCATGTTAAGGGTATAAACCGAAAATCCTGCATTACAAAAAGCTGAAACTGAATGAAAGACCGAGATCCCTATTGCCTGTGGAATTGAAGTGTAATAATCCTTTATTGAAAAGAAAAGAAACACAGCCCCGATAAGCTCAATTATAAGCGTGGTGAGGATAATCTGAACAATAACTTTTGTTATAGCACCAAGATTATCTTCATGCATCATTTCACGAAGGATAAACTTTTCTTTCAGACCGAGTCCCCCCGCAAGAAAGAGGGCAAAGAATGTGGTGAAGGTCATCAGGCCAAGTCCGCCTATCTGGATAAGCCCAAGAATCACAATTTTGCCAAAAAGTGTGAAATATGTTGCAGTATCAACAGTTATAAGCCCGGTGACACACACGGCGCTGGTTGAGGTGAAAAGTGCATCGGCAAATGATATTTTACCCGTTGTGGTTGCTGCAGGAAGCATCAGCAAACCTGCGCCCACAAAAATCGTTACCAGAAATGATCCGATAAAAAGTCTTGCCGGATGTATTTTTGATTCAAGTATCTTGCTGTTTATTCTCAGAGTGCCGGCAATAACTCCGAGAACAATATAAATCTGAGCCGCCACAATGTAGAGATACGTGATATCCTTAATCCTGAGCCTTTCACCTATTTTAAGAAGCAGTGAATTGCCTGTTAATGTGAGAATCAGCTCAAAGATTATGAGGAAAAAGATCACCGACTCAACAAGGTGAGACTTGATGTACTCCTTTTTTGATTCAGATATGAAGAAACTGACCATCTGATAGATGAAGAATATGATCACGACAGCAACCGATACAAACTGAAATATTTCAGACTGACCGGGTGACAGATTAAAACCGTACTCTATGATGATGGAGAGTATTCCGATAATAGCCGAAGCGAAAAGGAATATTCTTATTGAACGCTGTAAAACTGAGGTTCCTTTTACCATTATGCTTTAACCCGGCCTTCCTCAGATTCGGTTGCTTCGCGCACACTCTTAAGAACGGTTCTGTTAAATGTATCTATCAGTTCATCCTCATAATTTGAATCGAAAAGATACAGTTTTACTTTGAATTTATAAAGATTATTCACCAGATCAAATGAATGCAGAAATACTTCCGGTTCTTTTCTTGTGTACAGATACTGATTTGAGAGTGCAGCTTCCCTGAGAATTTTAAGCATCTGCTCAACCGGAAGTTTGATCGGGAAATCAAACTCAAACGCAAGGAATTCCTCTTTCCTTCCCAGGTTCAGGTTATCAAATGAGGTATCGAGAAAAACGCTGTTGGGAATGTTTGATACCACACCGGTATCAGATTCAAGAGTTGTGTATCTCCACCCGATTCTCTTGATGCGTCCCTTAATGTCACCAAGTTTAATAAAATCACCGGCTACAAGTGTTGCCCCTGAAAGGATATAAAATTTTCCGATCAGATTTTTCACCATCGGAATGGCTGCAAGACCTGTTATAAGTGTGATAATACCCAGGAAAAGGAACAGCTTATCTTCACGTCCGTAAAACAGAATAAGGCTGGAGTAATAAATGCCGAGAAAAACAATGATACCCTTAAGCACACCAAAAGTTATCCCGAAGAACCGCGATTCATACTTCTGATAAACTTTATCACGAAGTTTTTCAGTCACTCTCACAAACAGAATGGTGAGCAGCGCAATAAGTATTATACCGATAAGGGTCCAGATAGAAAACTTACTTACAATCTCATCCGTATCTTTCAGAAGCTTATCAGGAATTGAGATCGGGCTTAAAAACACCGATGAAGAATCTTCTGCCTTCGTGTTTTTCAGAAGAGAGTCAGGAATAAAAAGCTGCTTTTCAATAATTACAGTATCTTTAATCCTGACGGTGTCTGTGAGCACGTATATCGTATCAGACGGCGTTGCGTTCTCAAGAATTTTGGTTTTATCACCCAGCACCGTAATTTTCTTAGCCTTGATGAGAGAATCAGTTACGGTTATCTGCGCGGTTAAATTAAGCTGAAAGATCAAGAATACAACGGAATATAATATAACTTTTTTCATATCAGATAATATTCCTGTTATACAGTTCGTCTTTTATCGGCATATAATAAAACTTGTTGATTACGTAGTAATTCGGCGTTGCATGATTGGATTCCAGAATCACAAGATTAAGTGAGTATAATAAATTCAGCAGCGCAAATGACTGTTTCTCATCAATATTCAGCACCCTTGAAAGATCTGATGGTGTTAAGCCGCCGTGAATGATAATCATAAAAAGGGTATTAAGATAAAGAATATCAAGTTTGCTGAGGTCTATTTTTGCCATGCCACGGTTAATCTTAAGCACAATTTTGTCTTTCTGAACCTTCACAATAGAATTCATCCAGTAACTCATGGCAGCAACAATATTGCCTCTTGAATAATCAAGAAGATTGTCAAAGAATTCCTTCTCAAGAAAATCATTAATATCAAGTGACTTTCTGAGAGAGAAGAACTTCCTTTTCAGCCTCAGGATATCCTCTTCAATAAATTCATAATTGAAGCCGGTAGTTTTATGGCGGGTGAGAATAATTTCTTTAATTCTTGATGAGTTAAAGTCACGCAGATCAAATATGTGATTGAATATCTGTTCAAGCCTGAAATTATTATTAAGAAAATCAACGGCCATAGTCTCAACCGTGATCACCCACATTACATTGTTTCTGGTCAGATTAATCAGCTGGAGCAGTGCATTAATGGCATCATATCCGTTTACGGTTCTTAAAAATGATTTGTGGAAATTATGCAGTAAAATGATATTTCCTTTTATACCCTCATTCAGTGAGATAATGATATCATCAAATGCTATAGGATTAATGTAACCCATTGCCTTTGAAAACATGTGTGAAAGTTCATTCACAGTTGTAATGTTTTCATTAAGAGAAAGATTAATGATTTTATCCTTAGGCAGAATCTGATTTTTCAGGAGGTTAAAAACAGAAGATTTTCCTGCACCGGGCTCGCTCTTCACAAGAATAACCACTGGTTTACCCGATACAAATTTCTGCTCAAATTCTCTGAATCTGGTTTCAAGCATCTGCCTGCCGACAAACAATTCACCTTCTTCGAGGGGAGTGCCGTCAAACAACCTGTTGTAAATAAAGGGCAGTTCTTCCTTAATTTTTGCTGCAGTGAGAAAATCTGTCTGCTCGCTGATCTGAGATTTGGGCCTGACCAGTTTTCCCCAGACAGATTTAAAAACAGGATTAAGGTACTCTCTGAAAAATTCACGCAATATTCCGGTTATTTCTCTTAGATTCCGGAATATGAATATAACCGCACGTCTGTAGTAATTTCTGAAGCCGGCTGAAGCTATAAGAGTTCTGGCTGCGCTCTCTGATTCACGGCCCAGAATCATGTTGATTTTTTTGCTGAGTTCCTGCAGGCTGAGTTTTATTGCCTGAGTAAGATTATCAGATACAGTTCTTTCAATATCAGTGTTAATCTTGTTTATCTCATTAAGCCTTGTAATGAATGTGTTTCTGAGCGAAGAACTTATTTCGGCCACCAGCTCTGCATTAAAGTCTTCCATCAGCACTTCTTTTTGAAGCGTCTGCACATTATAAGTGAGAATGGACGAGATATTCCTGAACTCAGTGAGAACAAGGTTGATCTGATTGAGGAGATAACCGTTAAGTTCGCCAAGCTGACGGGGGAGCACTCTTTCAAGAAGCTGAAACACTTCGGCCCGGAGATTAAGAAATCTTACATTTTTTTCAACTGGGATGTTATTCTTGAGTTCAAAATCATCGGCCGAAAGAAGAGATATTGTTTCGGGAATGGATGCAGAAATCAGTTTGAATTCACGGAAAAGATTTTCAATAAGCGATTTAACTTTTCTGCTGTTCTTGAGCTTTTCAATTTCGGTTATAAACCTTGAGAGGCTTGGGAACTGAACATCCTGATCAAAGGAATTAAGGAAAGAGTCAACATCTTTTTTGCCGGATCCCAGCAGGAGCACGAGATAATTATTAAACGTTTCAATTTCAGTAAGTGCCTGCTCTGAAGTTGATTTAACCAGCGACTTGACATCATTTGCCACGGTAATGAAAGATCTGTCGACAGCGAGATTTAATCTGTGTGAAAGATTCTCTTCATAGAGCTCTTTCTGTAACAGCCCGATTCTCCCGAGGTAATAATTGATCCAGAGCCTTACCGATTCAATTGAAAGTTCCCTGAACTTATTGGCATGTTCATAATTCTGAGAGAAAGTGTATTCCGAAACAGAATCACGCAGCGAGTGAATATCCTTGAGAGTCCTGATTGCTTCGTTATACGGGTTGGAAAGGGCAAAATGAAACCGGTTAACCAGTTCTTCGCCTGTTACTTTAATCTCTTCAAGATAGTTTTTTATTTCATTTGAAAATGTATCATTAAGCTCAAGATATCGGCCGTACAGAATACTGTTTAATGCTATGTTATCACTTTCTTCTGCATTGAGCTTAAGAAGCTCATCGGTATACAGAAGGAAATTTTTATGCAGCGCCCTTATTTTTGAAAATAATTCAAGTCGTTCACGCCCGATCAGATTAAGCGTTTCAAGAAGTTCACCGGCTGATTTGGTGATCAGAAAATACTTGAGGAATGAACCAAGTTTAATCTTTCTCTTTTCATACTTGGTTCCGCTGATCAGATGCTTTATCCTCACATAAGTGAGATATGTTCTTGCTGCCAGATACTTTTTGAATTCGCGTACGGGTGGAAGCACAGCCTTATCAGGGTTAATTGTTATGACATACTCGGCAGGGTACTTTGCAAGAACTTTGTACAGGTTGCCATAAAACTGCTCAATAACTTCTTCGAGATGAATAAAACTCTTCTCGGCAGATTTCCTGTCTTCAAGTGAATCTATCAGAAATGAGTTTATCTGCTCATTAATCTGTATAAGATCGGTTCTTATCTGCTGTGAATTCTTGCCCGGGTTAAGGAATATTTTTTCATAAGCAGAAAATTTTTCCTTGTAAACCGAAATGACGGATGTTATAAAATCCTGACTGTCGCTTATTCTGTTAAGGAGAAACCTTGATTCAAAAGT
>JABWCA010000412.1 GCA_013359345.1 Ignavibacteriaceae bacterium | reverse complement strand
CAGGCAGCAGTTTTTTCATAAGTCCGGGTATATCGCGGGCATAGCCAAGTTCGGGATTTTTAATTTTCTGTTTCTGCAGAATCGACATGGTTACTTCGGCAAGATAATCCATTACGAGATAATCGATATCGCCTTCGGTTACCTGGCGGTAAGGCGCATCAATCAGGTCACCCCAGAAACCTTGTCCTGAGGCAATTTTTATAAATTCTTTCATATTTCAGAGGAAGTCTTAATATTTGTGCAATAAAGGGCGTTATTTCAGTATCTCAATATAATATAATCAGACTGAATAACATCAGTCAGAGATTACATTGATTATCATTTCAAGCCGCTCCTGCTTATTTTCGGAATCAATGAAAACGGTATCCTTTACTGATCTGAACCAGGTCATCTGTCTTTTTGCATATCTTCTGGAGTTTCTTTTTATCAGATCAACTGCCGATTCAAAATCATGTTTTCCCTCAATGCACTCAATAATCTCTTTATAGCCCACCGTATTAAGGCAGTTGTTTTTTGAATAATGGTATCCCAGATTAAGCAGAGATTTAACCTCATTAGCCAGCCCGTTTTTAATCATTTCATCAACCCTCAGGTTTATTCTGCTGTAAAGCTTTTCTCTTTCGGGATTAAGTACAAAATAGAAAAATCTGTAATCGTCTTTGTTTTCAGACTTATTGTGATGCTCCCATATAGGCTTGCCCGTGAATTCAAGCACCTCAAGAGCTCTTATGACCCTTTTCCAGTTCTGAGGCAGCATTCTGCCTGCACTTACCGGATCTTTTTGCTCGAGCATTGTATATATATACTGATTGCCGTTTTCTGCCCTCAGCATCATAAGTTCTTCTCTGTATGCGGGATCATAATCAGTCCCCTCGCTTATCCCCCCGGTCAGCGCTTTGAGGTACAATCCTGTGCCGCCGCATACAACAGGTATCTTGTCATGCCTGTGCAGCTCGTCAATTATCTTTTCAGCATTAATGTTTGACAATGCAATGAGAAATTTGTGATATTGCTGTAAGTCATTTAATTGTAGTATTTTACAGAGATTTTTGAGTGATGAGAATTTTGCATTTATTTTCATTTTTTTGCATCTGTGTGCACCAACCGTTTAAAAGCGTTTAAACCCTGTTTAATAAAGGAGTTACAGCCGTTTAAATAACCCATAAATACCAACCCGGTTTAACAATTTTGTCACCAACTCTGTCACCAACTCACGTTTTTTTGTCACCAACTCTGTTTTTGTGACAAGTTGGTGACAACCTCTCACTCACGGCCCTTTTCAGGGTCAGGATAATCAGTATTTTTAAGGATCATAACCACCTTTTTAACGGTTACGAGGTCACTGAGCTCAACCGTTACAGGCGGGTAAGCAGCGTTTTGTGAATAGAACATGGCAGTGGTTTTTGTTCTGCCGGCATAGTATTTTACCATCTGCTCACCGCTCTTGGTGCGCAATGCAACTATATGCCCCTGCCTTGGTCTTTTAACAAGATCAACCAGCACATAATCACCCTCAAGCATTAAACCGGCCATACTGTCACCCTGCACTTTTAACACTACAGCCTCCCCCTTATATGGCAGCGTTATGTATTCATAAGGTATGTCATCATACGGTATCACACTGCCGGCGCCAACGCTTGAAACTATTGGGTAACTGCCGGCTTCTGCAGGTACACTGCCCGATGCTGCCGGCTTTTGCTGCCGGCTTCTGCCGGTGAGCAACCACTCTATATCACAGCCTTTATAAATCAATAAAGCCATAAATTCTGCGCCGGGCAAACTTCTCCCGTTCAAATATGAATTATACAATATATCGACAGACTTGCCTAAATCATTGGCTCCGGTTTTAATAGAACCGTATTTATCAGTTAGCCATAATTTCAGACGGTTTGCTACCGCTTTTTTGTCTAATTCCATGAATATTATTCTAAAACCAAACA
>JABWCA010000125.1 GCA_013359345.1 Ignavibacteriaceae bacterium | reverse complement strand
GAGGGAATTATTTCTTTCATCAAAATTCACCGGAGGGGTTAAAAATTAACTCCGGCTGTATTATTTTTTGATACTCACTTTTACTTATATATTAAAGACCGGATCAATTATGAAACTTACTCTGAGAGAGCCGATGAACGGATTCACCCATTTTCTGGGTATAATATTCTCAGTTGCAGTTCTTCTTTTACTCCCTTTGCGTAATAACGGGGAGAACAGCACGGTTTATCAGGTTTCATATATCATTTTCGGGACTGCCATGCTTCTTCTTTTCACTGCAAGCACACTGTATCACTGGCTGCCTTCTGAAGGGAAAAGGCTGGAGCTGCTGCGTAAAATTGATCATATAATGATTTTTATTTTTATTGCCGCCTCTTACACTCCTGTCTGTCTCATAAGCCTGAAGGGAGCATGGGGGTATTCTATTCTTACTGTGGTCTGGGTTGCTGCTGCCGGAGGCTTCTTTATGAAAATATTCTGGCTTAATGCCCCCAGGAAACTGTATACCGGAATATATCTTCTTATGGGATGGGTTGTAATTGCAGGAATCTATCCGCTCATAAATGCGTTTTCTTCGGAAGGCATGATGTGGCTGATTGCAGAAGGTATTTTATACACAACCGGAGCAGTTATTTATGCCTTCAAAAAGCCCGATCCTTACCCGGGAGTTCTGGGGTTCCACGAAATTTTCCACCTCTTTATACTGGGCGGGGCTATTTGCCAGTTTATTGTTGTGTATAAATTTGTCGGGTAAACAAAATTTTCAAGTGCAATAAATTTAACTTAAACCAGATTTAATACCGTAATACATTTCAGAACAAAAAACGGGGATGTTCTGCCGGCGACGCAGTTCTCATTCTCTGTTATCAAGCAGATCCCTGATATTTCCGAGCAGAGTTTTTCTGTCAAACGGCTTTGGAATATATGCGTTAAATCCTGCTTCAATAATGGCTTCTTTATCACCGGGTGCAGCATACGCGGTAACTGCAATTGCAGGAATATTTTGCAGTTCTTTATTCTTTCTTATCTCTTTTATAAGGTCAACTCCCGAAAGCCCTTCCCCAAGGTTAATATCCACAAGCAGGAGATCATAATTCTGCTTATCCAGAGAGCTGATAGTCTCATCTGAATTTTTTACCACAGTTATCTCATATTTCCCTCTGAGGAACAGATTAATCACTTCCTGATTGATTTCATCATCTTCGGTATAGAGAATTTTTCTGAGGCCGTTCTTCTCCGCTGATTTCACAACTTCTTTGTTAATTCCTGTCAGATCGCCGGCATTACCGTTCTCCGCACTATCACTGGCCGGAAGCAAAACAGTAAAGACTGATCCTTTGCCTGTCTCACTTTCAACGGTCACAGTTCCGCCCAGAATATTAGTCAGCTTTTTCACTATTGTAAGCCCCAGGCCGCATCCTTCAAAATTCCTGCTTATTCCTTCAGAAACCTGCCTGAATTCTTCCCATATCAGATCAATCTTATCACCCGGTATCCCGATTCCTGAATCGGCCACACTGATGGTCACAAATTTCTTGTCATCAATAACTTCTCTTCCAGTTGTGAGGCGTACATATCCTTTATGAGTGTATTTTGCGGCATTGTGCAAAAGATGTTTAATTATCTGACCCAGCAGATTTTCATCAGTCATTGAGCAGAGCGTTCCGGGATGTTTCACAATCTGAAAATCCAGCCGTTTTTCTGCCATTGCACCCCTGAAAGATTCAATAACGGGATTAACCGTAAAGTTAATATCCGCCAGCTTAATCTCTGCGGTAATTCTGTCGGTTTCAACTTTTGTAAGATCAAGAATTGAATTAATTGTATCACTGAGCCTCTGCCCTGAGAACATTATTTTTTTCAGCATCTTAACATATTCGTCAGATCCAAGCTCAGACATCAGAACCTCGGTGTAACCCAGAATACCCATAAGAGGGGTTCTCAGTTCGTGCGACATGTTTGCAAGAAAGTTTGACTTAAGCCTGCTTATCTCCTCAGCTCGCGCTTTTGCGAGTTTCAGTTCTTTCTCTATCTCTTTGAGACCGGTGATATCAAGAGCCATGCTTATAGCGGTATTAACCCCATTCTCATCGGGGCCCAGCGGCGTGGAACTGAAATACCATGTCCTTAGTTCGCCGTTCTTCGTTTTGATCTGATATTCACCCTCATCAAGTTTCCCTTCCTGACGGTAAATCCGCTTAATATCTTCCAGAACAAAATCTTCATCACGGCCATAAGCCTGTCTGAGCCAGGAATGCAGATCGGGAAGGTCTTCATTCGTATAACCTGAGAGATTTGTCCATTCCTCATTAATAAGTTTAATTTCAGAGTTTTCATTATGAATCATAATCGGGAACGGTGCAAACATAACCGCTCTTGAAAACCTTTCCTTAGAAGCCAGCAAATCCAGTTCGGCTTTCTTTCTCTCCGTTATATCAGTAACTGACCATACTGTACCCAGCAGCTCACCCGATCTGTTATTCAGTCCCGATACTGTAAGCAATACAGGCATATTGTCTTTTTCAGGCCTTTTGAGCTCACATTCCGTTTTGAAGATAAATTCTGAAGTTCTGACATTATTATTTTCAATACTGAGGAGATATTCCTCCCATTTTTCCTTTAACCCGACGGTAAAAAATTCATCAGGGTCTTTACCGGCCTGTTCAGTAATATCAGTCCCTCTCAGCATCAGAATTTTTTTATTGACGGTAGTGATGTTAAAACCCAGGTCGGTTACAATAATCCCCTCTTCCAGTGATGAGAGGATGTTTTCGAGGTAGTTTTTAGACTTTTCGATTTCAATGTTTTCCTGCAGAACCTTTTTTTGTTCATCCAGCCTCAGGAAAATTTTAACTTTACTTAATAATATAAACGGGTCGTATGGTTTGGTTACAAAATCAACAGCCCCTGATTCATATCCTTTAAATATGTGGAATTCATCAGAGTGAACGGCAGAAAGAAATATTATCGGGAGATTTTGGTTCTTCTCATCACCCCTTATCAGATCGGCAAGCTCATAGCCATCCATTTCGGGCATCTGAACATCAAGAATCCCCAATGCAAAATCGTGATTTATTATAGCTTTGAGCGCTTCATTTCCGTTGGCTGCTTTTATAATATCCACATCCAGCCCGGAAAGAACTTTTTCAAGTGCAACCAGATTGGCACTGACATCATCAACAATCAAAATCTTTTGTCTGGCTTTCATAAATACTGCAGTCTTTAATCTTTCTTCATTTTATTGAACTTTCAGCATCTAGGAAATCACCAATAGCACCAAGTTTCATTACTTTACACGTTTTCAGCGCCGAAATTGCTTTTTCCGGCATAAGGGCATACTCTGCCTCAAGCGGGTCCTGAACAATGACGTCGCCTCCCATCCTCCTGATGGCCAGCAGACCCGCAGACCCGTCTTCATTTGCACCGCTGAGAAGTATTCCGGTAAGACTTTCACGCCATATTGCGGCGGCGCTCATAAATGTCACGTCAATTGATGGTCTTGAAAAGTTAACCCTTTCATCTGTAGAGAGAGCAAATTCAGATTCATTTTCAATCAGCAGATGGTAATTGGGCGGTGATACATAAATCTTTCCGGGTTCAACCGGCATTTTGTCACAGACTTCAACCACAGGAATTTTTGCATCATCTGAAAGAAGTTCAGGCAGCAGACTTTCTTCATTGGCAAGCATATGCTGAACAATTATCACCGGAAACGGACACCCCGCATTAATCTTCGGCACAATTTTAAGAAATGCGCCAAGTCCTCCGGCTGAAGCACCCATTACAACCGCTTGAACCTTTTTATTAAGATTATTCATGACTGTCTGCACTCATACAGAATATTTTTTCTGATAAATTCTGGCGGAGGCGTCAATTTCATTATACTGTGAGGCAACCGATGAAAACGCGATTGATTCTTTGGTCCCGATACATAAAAATCCGCCCGGATTAAGACTTTCTGTAAGAACTTCCAGAACTCTGTTCTGAAGCTCCTTATTGAAGTATATCATAACGTTTCTGCATATCACTAACTGCATTTCACTGAAAACTCCGTCAGCCACCAGGTTATGATTGGCAAATGTGATGTTTTTTCTGAGATCTTTATTTATCATCACCGATTCATATCTTGCACTGTAATATTCAGAGAATGAACTTTTACCGCCCGATTTCTGATAATTAACTGTACTCTGCTTTATATGTTCAATATTGTAAATTCCCTCTTTTGACTTTTCCAGTGCCATATCATTAAAATCGGTTGCATAAATCGTGGATCTCTCATAAAGTCCGTTTTCCCCGAGAAGAATAGCCAGTGAATAAACTTCTTCTCCCGTTGCGCAGCCGGCGTGCCAGACCTTGAGATACGGATAGGTCTGAAGCACGGGAAAAACTCTTTCAATTATGGTTCTGTAAACTGAAGGATCCCTGAAAAATTCGGTTACGGTTATTGAATAATGATGCACAAGACTGAGGAACACGTTTTCCTCATGAAGAACTGCGGGAATCAGATCAGCTATCCTCTTCATTCCGGCCTTATCCATAAATAAACGGGTGCGCCTTAACAGGGATGCCTTTGCATAGTTTCTGAAATCGTAGCCGTATCTGTCATAGATTGCTTCAAGAAGCAGTTTCAGTTCAATATTTTCCAGTTTGTTCAGATCCACAAAATTACTCCCTTATATTATCTGTAAAGCCAGACTCTTAGCATTGAGAATAGTCTGTGCAGGTCAATTGGTTTCGGAAGATAGTCGCTTGCACCCACTTCAATGCACTTTTCATAGTCTTTTTTCATGGCCTTTGCGGTTACAGCTATAATAGGCAGCCTGCTGAAAGACGGCTGTTCTCTTATCTTTTTAATTGCTTCCCAGCCATCCATTACGGGCATCATTATATCCATCAGAACCAGATCAACATCAGGCTCTTTTTCAAGAAGCTCCAGTGCTTTTCGGCCATCCTCAGCTTTAAGCAGCTTTATTCCTTTTTCACCGAGGTACCTTGAAAGTGCAAATACATTTCTCATATCATCATCTGCAATCAGAATCTTTTTATCTTTGAAAATGGAATCACTTTCATGCAGGTTGAGAATCATTTTTCTCTGCTTTTCAGGGAGTTCTGATACGACGCGGTGCAGGAAGAGAGAGACTTCATCAATTAACCTCTCCTCCGATCTCACACCCTTAATAATGATAGATTCCGCATACTCTCTCAGCCTTGCCTCTTCCTCTTTGCTGAGGTCTTTACCGGTGTATACCACAATTGGGGGGACATTCACCGCGGCTTTTTCAAGCCTTTCCAGAAGCTCAAATCCGCTCATATCAGGGAGTCCCAGATCAAGAATGACACACCCGTAAGAATTATTTCTGAGTTTTTCAATTGCCTCTGCTCCGGTCATGGCTGTATCAATATTAATATCAGAGTATTCAATCAGTTTCCTTATCCCCTTCTGCAGGCCTTTATCATCCTCAATCACAAGAAGATTTCGGGTGGTTGTTCCGTCATACTGAGTCAGTTCACTGAGAACACTGTTTATATCTTCCACACTGACAGGTTTTGTAAGAAAGCCGACAGCTCCTTTTCTGAATGCTTCAATGCTTTTATCCTCACCGGTTATAATATGTACGGGAATATGCCTGGTGGCAGGATTTTCTTTAAGATTATCCAGAACATCCCATCCTGACATTCCGGGCAGACCGAGATCAAGAAGAATTGCAGCAGGTTTAATTGTGTTTACAAGATGCAGCCCTTCCTCACCGTTTGGCGCGGTAACAGCTTTCAGATTTTTTGAGTGGCATTCCCCCAGAAGCACCTTTGCAAACACCGGGTCATCTTCAATAATCACTACAACCTTATCAGCCTGATTAATGTCATTCCTGTCATCATCAGGTGCTGCCGCTGGTATGGTTTTCTTCACCTGAACAGCTGCTTCAGTCTTCACAGGCTCAGCCTTCGGTGCTGTTTTTTCAGCAGGTTTAACCGGCAGGAGCAAAGTGAACACAGAACCTTCTCCCGGAGTGCTGTTAAGCAGAATCTCTCCCCCCAGAACCCTTGAAAGCTCTCTGGAGATTGAAAGGCCCAGACCTGTGCCGCCAAACTCACGGGATGTGCTTCCGTCTGCCTGCTGAAATGCTTCAAATATAATAAGCTGTTTTTCAGGCGGTATCCCTATTCCGGTATCCTTCACAGAAATGGCTATCAGCTCGTGCTTTTTTCTGCCGTGTTCATTTTTTCCAAGAGAATACTTCTCAAAACCCATCTCAACGGTTACCGATCCTTTTTTCGTGAATTTAACGGCATTAGAGATAAGATTTTTCAGAATCTGCTCCACCTTTTGTCTGTCGCTCTTAATAAACTGAGGAATAGATTCATTTACAATCACTTCAAATGATAATTTTTTCTCCTCGGCCATATGCCTGAAGTTCCGGATGAGTTCTGACCCCAGTTCACGGATGTTGATTTCTTCATTTCGTACATCAACCCTGCCCGATTCAATTTTAGAGAGGTCAAGGATTTCATTTATCAGATTAAGCAGGTCTGTACCGCTTTTATGAATTACGGAAGCTGATTCAGTTTCTTCTGATGAAAGATTCCCGTTTTTATTTTCCATCAGTATCCGTGAAAGAATGAGCAGGCTGTTTAACGGTGTTCTCAGCTCATGCGACATATTAGCAAGGAATTCCGACTTATATTTGCTTGCAATGGCAAGCTGTTCAGCCTTTTTCTCAATTTCTTTTCTTGTATCCTCAAGTTCAGACTTCTGCCTCTGGAGCGATTCATTTTTTTCCTGAAGTTCTTCATTTGTCACTTCAAGTTCTTCCTGCTGATTTTTTAATCTTTCCTCAGAAAGTTTCAGTTTTTCTGTGCGCTCGGTCAGCTCCTCATTTGTCGTGCGCAGCTCTTCCTGCTGTACCTGAAGTTCTTCTGCCTGCATCTGCGTTCTTGCAAGAAGTTCCGAAAGAGCCACCCTGTCATATGCGCTGGCCAGAGAAGAGGCTATTATCTGATTAACTGAATGAAGCAGTTCAAGATCCTTATCGCTGAAAATTCTGAGTGAAGCCAGTTCAATCACAGCAATACATTCCTCACCGTTCAGAACAGGGAATACAAGCACGTTTTTTGGCGTGGTTTCACCTGTTGAAGAGGCAATCAGGAAATAATCATCGGGAAGCGAAGAAACCTGAATCGGTTTGCGTGAATATGCACACTGGCCTGCAATACCTTCCTTAATCTTAATCACGTCATTGAGATGTTTCCTCCTGAGGAAGGAATAACTTCCTGAAAGTTCAAGTGCTTCTTTATCTTTATTTAATATGTAAAAGGCACCGACATTTGCCTTAAGATATTCACAGATAAATACAATAACCTTTTCGGATAACAGGGGTATATCCATCTCTCCCCTTATTTGCTCATTCAGATTATTCTGCCCTGATTTAAGCCAGTCCTGATACTTTGTTTCTTTAATAAGCCTGCTCACAGAATCTGTCATTCTTTTAAAAGCGATCGCTAGTACGGATATTTCATCCTTACCCGGAAGGTTAATATTATAGTCATAATCACCGCTTTCTATTCTCGTGATCCCGTCATTGAATACTGCAAGGGGTTTCCTTATTGAATTAACCAGCACAGTAAAAATCAGAAGCGCAAGGGCTATTATAGCTGCAACTATTATGTATAATATTGTTATATATGAAGACGAGTATGAGTCTGCCCCTTCAAAAAACTCCTTTGCCTTACCCGAAGCAAATTTTGAAACTTTAGACATCTGATCGGTCAGTTCTCCCAGAACAGCCTGCTGTTTAATATTAATCAGAGAAGCAGTTTTTTCAAAATCCTGTTTCTCAGCGGCATCAAAAATTTCATCCCTGATTGTCTTCCAGTGTGTGAAATGCCTGAGTGCAAGCTTGACCTCATTTTTATCTCCGAGAAATTGCCTGTCAATAGTTTCAAATCCCAGATAAATCAGATTTGCAATTGAATCAACTGCCCTCCGGGTTGAATCAGCTGAGACATTTAAATTTTTTACCTGAAGTGCCAGAATCATGTTTCTGATATTAAGTATCTCTATTTCCACATCCCTGACTGTAGTGCTGACAGTATAAGGGTGATAGTACAAATCTGAAGTGTGCTGGCGGAGTCGGTCCAGTCCGGAAAAAGAAGTGGAATATCCTGTGAGCATAAGGATAATGATAATACCAAAACCAAGGGCGAGCCTTGAAGCTATTTTCATGCCAGATAATTTCATGAGGGCATCCATATAAAGAAGTTAACAAACCTGACTGCCGGCCGGAATGGAGAATGAAACTCTGCAGCCTTTACCGATATCACTTTTAATTTCAATTTCACCCCCGTGTTTTTTTATTACTTCGTAACAAAGCAGGAGCCCCAGGCCTGAACCTTTTTCCTCCCGCGTCCCCTTTTTTGTGTAACGTGTATCGGCTCTGAACAGCAGATTAAGATCTTCAGCAGGAATGCCGGTACCGGTATCTGTAATGCTTACATTAAGTGAACTGTTTTTATCTTCTGAATGAAGTATTGCGGCTTCGAGAGTGATCACAGAACCTGTTTCACTGAATTTAACAGAGTTTGATATCAGATTCCTTAAAACCAGCCTTATCATCTGTGCATCCAGCAGTACCTCATCAGGAACGTCTACCTCGGTTTTAATGATGATTCCTTTCCCTTCGGCAACCGGATTCATTATTTCAACCACATCATTAACAATCTCATCAAATTTCTCGTTTTTGGTTCTTATCCTGTAATCTTTTGACTGAAGCCTTGCCCAGTCAAGCAGGTCATTCACAAGATCATACTGCCTTTTAAGAACAGAATGAAGATTGTATGAAATCTTTTTAATTTCTTCTCTCTCAAGATTTTCAATATCATCATAAAGTATCTCCGAGAGTCCCAGCACTGTGTGAAAAGGCGACCTCAGATCGTGAGCAATAATTGAAAGAAATTTATCTTTCGTCGAATTTGAATATTTAAGTTCAAGATTATAGCGCTTTATTTTTTCTTCCGCTTTTTTACGCTCTGTTATGTCTCTTGCAACTGCCAGCACTCTCCCCTTCCCCCCGATATCGGTTTTAATAAGGGACACCTCAACCCAGAAGAGATCTCCGTTTTTCTTTTTTGCAAGCCATTCAAAAGTATGGGAGCCGGTATCTATTGCGCGGCGGATCATTTTCTGAGCGTTTTCTTCATCATACGGGCCTGTGTCTGCACTCAGCTCACCAACATTCAGCTTAAGAATATCCTCCTTGTTTTCATAGCCGTACATTTTCAGCATTGTTTCATTCACATCAATTATTCTGCCTGTTGCAGCATCATCAATAAAAATGGCATCAGATGTTGCGTTAAATATCTTTTTGTAATTACGCTCGCTCTCTTCGAGCGCCAGGGTTGTGAGCCTGATATCCGTTATATCCTCTAAAGTTGTGAATACTCCCGTGACGATTCCGCTGCCTTCTTTAAATTCAGGAACAGAATTAATTTTAAGCCATCTGTATGCCTTGTTTTTAGAATTAAAAACTCCCATGACCGCATTTTTCACAGGTTTTCCTGTCCGTAACGAAATCATGGCAGGATGGCTTGGTCCGGGGTAATCAGACCCGTCTTCATGGATTGCCCGCCATTCAGGATCCATTGAATGTTTCCCCTGAAGCTGTTCAAGGCTAAGGCCAAGAATATCCTGCGCTGCAGAATTTGCCATTGTGATGAAACCGATCTCATTCTGAAAAACAACACCCACCGGCATATTCTCAAAAATCACTCTGAACTGATGTTCCTTTGCCTTGAAGATTTCTTCAAGTCTCACACGTTCAGTCACATCTCTCGCAATTGCCTGAAACTGACCGTCTGAGAGCATCCTCCCCGTGATCTCAGCAAGAATCACCTCACCGTTTTTTCTGATAAGTTTACGCATAACCGCAACATTTTCACCCTCTTCCATCCTCGCTATACTTTTCAAAATCATTTTGTGGCTGTCTGGCTCGGTAAGATCCCAGATATACTTTACCATCATTTCTTCTCTTGTATAGCCCAGAGTTTTGCAGCCTTCTTCATTCACTTCGGTTATTCTGCCCTGCTTGTCAAAAACAAATATGCTGTCAGAAGCCTGATCAACCAGAGTCTGGTATTTTCTGCTGCTGTCAATTAGTTCACGCTCAATTAATTTTCTCTGGCTTATATCCTGGAGAGTCCCCGCTATCCTTAACGGCTTTCCCTCAGGGTCTTTCTCTATTCTGCATTTTACGGAGACCCACTTAATTTCACCGTCTTTTTTTCTCCTGATTCTGAAATCGGAAGAATGGTATTCGTTGTTTCCATCAAGATTTACAAACTCTCCGAATGAGTCCTTTCCCTGATCTTCCGAAATGATCACGCCCCAGTCATCAACCGAGTTTACCGGTTTGCTCTCAAGACCGAGCATTTCATCAATCACTTCTGAATACAGCCACTTTCCGGTTATCAGATCAGCCGAAAAATGTCCCGTTCTGGAAACGTTTTGCGCGGCTTCAAGAAGAGAGCTGGTTTCATTAAGATCAGACTCAAGCAGCCTTTTCTGCGTTATATCCTCATGCTGCAGCACAATTGCTTCAACATTACCCGATTCGTCAAATACAGGTGAGAATCTGGTTCTTAGGGTCAGTTTTATTTTAGTAAATTGCTTAAAGGAGGAAAGTTTTGCAGCTTCGGCACCATCAAATTCTCCCGTCCATTCAAAAACCTTTTTTTCATTAACACAGCGGATGATCATATCAGCTATGCCCTTTCTGACCAACTCAGGATCAGTGATAAAACTGTGATCACTTTTTATAAAGATTTCTGCCGGAATACCGAATAATTTTTCAAAAGCATCATTTGCAGCTATAATTCTGCCCGTGGTATCAAGCAGAACTGTACTGGTTAAAGACTGAAGGAAAGCATATTTATAATAATTGCGCGGATCTGAAACATCAGACTGCAGGGAGGCGGCAGGATTGTCTGAAACTTTGTGTTTATGGGAATCATTTTTTTCTGATGGCATGGAATTGTTTCCCATTTTCACCCGTCCTTAAAATTTTTCTTATGCGGTTGCTTATTATTTCCTGATTTGATC
>JABWCA010000411.1 GCA_013359345.1 Ignavibacteriaceae bacterium | reverse complement strand
ATTTCATAAGCCACGATCTTATCTGGAATCTTGTTCCAGCCCACAAAGATTCTAGTTCGGTGAAAAGTGACAGACTACCTCCTCTCGATATTTATTTTGATCCGTTTTATGAAATTCACAGAACCGCCCTTGAAATAATCTTTGACAAATCCCCGAAGAATCGATTCCTTCAGGACTATTATCCTATTTTTCCCAATCTGAGTAAGGACAATCCATTATCCGACGGACTATCCAAATCCAGATTCAGAGATATCTTTGAACCTCTGGTTAAAATAGCACACAATAACGGCTTTGAGTATTTTCATTATGCAGCAAAACAATAATTCTCATCTGACAGCAAAAACCCGTACAAAGCTCTCATTTCCGGCATCTCTGCTGATGTCACGCAATCTGTTAAAGGGATCGATACTTGATTTTGGCTGCGGGCTTGGTTCCGATGTAAAGTTTCTGAATGACCATAATTTTAGTGCTGATGGTTATGATCCTTTTTATTTCCCTGACTATCCTCAGAAAAAGTATGATACAATTCTTTGTCTGTATGTATTGAATGTTCTTTTCAGTGAGGAACAATCACAAGTTATCATGAGAGTTTCAGAGCTGTTAAATCCGGGTGGAACTGCATATTTTGCCGTAAGGAGAGATATCAGAAAAGAGGGTTTCAGGAGACATAAAATACATAATAAAGACACATACCAGACCAACGTTGTGTTACCCTTTGAATCAATCTTTCTGAATGAAAATTGTGAAATTTATAAATATTCGCATTTTAATCAATTAAAACATGAATCCGGGTGTATCTTCTGCAATCCTGCCAGTGACTTTGAACTCGTAACTGAATCAGCTCTTTTTTATGCTGTTTATGATAAATTCCCCGTTACAAACGGACATGTTCTTATTATTCCTAAAAGACACAGCAGAACATTCTTTGAACTTTCTTTTAAGGAGCAGATCGCATCTGTTATGCTGATAAACCGGGTTAAGGATATTCTTAAGGAGAGATTTAATCCTGATGGCTTTAATGTTGGATTTAATTGTGAAGCTGCTTCAGGTCAAACTGTATTTCACACCCATATTCATGTTATCCCAAGATACACCGGTGACATGGAAGATCCGAGGGGTGGAGTCAGAAATGTAATTCCTGCCAAAGGAAATTATCTGAAAGCTGATCAGGAAATTAAAAAGTAATCTTTCCCCCATTCAAAAAAATTTTTTATTTTTGTCACTTAATTCAACTCCCTCCCGGAACAAACAAATGGTGTCCTGAATGAAAAAGATTTTTTTACTTTTTTCCGCCTTATTAATAGCGGGCTTATCTGAGCTGATAACTGCACAGACCAACGCTCCTGATCCTTCAATTATGCAGCAATACTGGTTTGTAATGCTGAAGCGGGGTGAAAACCGCAGCCTCGACTCGTTAACTGCGGTAAAACTGCAGGAGGGCCACATGGCAAACATTAATAAAATGGCCGAAATGGGTAAACTCAAACTTGCCGGACCCTTTGCTGATAAGGGCGACTGGCGCGGAATCTTCATCATGGTAACAGATTCACAGCAGGAAGCCGAAGAGCTTGTAAATCAGGATCCGGCAATTCAGGCAGGCAGGCTCGCCTATGAAATTCATCCCTGGTACGGTGGCGGTGACCTTAAAACCAACTTTGATTACCCTGAAGATAATGAGGAAAAAGACGGGGTTAAGCCAAAGATGATGAAATCCTATTTCTTTGTCATGCTGAACGAAGGTCCCAACCGTAAACAGGATTCTGCCACAGCAATGAAAATTCAGGAAGAGCATCTCGGCAATATAATGAAGATGGTTAAAGAAGGCCAGGTCAGACTTGTTGGTCCTTTCCTTGATGATTCAGTATGGAAAGGTTTCTTTATTTTTGATGTCGCAACAGAGGATGAGGTAAAAAAGCTGCTTGCAAATGACCCGGCAATAACA
>JABWCA010000124.1 GCA_013359345.1 Ignavibacteriaceae bacterium | reverse complement strand
CCCAGTATCAGACCGCCGGGCCCTTTTATAGAGTTAAGCAGCACATCTTTCATGCTGCCTCCTGTTGCTGCAACCTCCTGTTTTGCCTGCTGTAACGCACCTATGACAAAAGGAATGTTATTTGCAACACCCATTAAACCCATGCGGAAGTTTGTGGCAAATACTGCGGAATCATTAAGCACATAGCCAAGCTGTGTAATGGCAAGCTGCCCCTGCCTCATTCCTGCGGGCATAGACTCAGCGGCTTCCTTCGTCTGTTTTATTTTGTTTGTAAGGTTTTCAAAGTTAACGGCGGCTTTAAGATTATCTGATCCGTCTCCTTTGCGGAGCTGATCAACAAGTCCGTTCACACGTGCCAGGATAGCCTCTGCCTGTTTGCTGTCAACTGTTAGTTTAAGCGATATTTGCTTTGTGTCCGCCATGATTTCTACTCTCTGCTCAGGGTGATGTTTTTAAGTTCATTTACTTTGTTTACAAGGTGCTGGATGTAATACCGGAGAGCAAGCGGGAAGGGTGTTTTAAGGATTGCCTTGCGCCGGTGAATCTTACCGCCGCACAGCACATATATAATGCCCTCTGCAAAGTCAAAGAGCTCCGCAGGGGGCATCGTTAAGCTATAATCTAAACTCCGGGTTCGTTCACTTTCCCGCTCGAGCTCTTCGTTAAGGTCTGCCACTGCGCGGAGTAATGGTTCGATTTCAGCAGACGTGTTAAAAAAAAAGTGGTGACTGCCTCATTAATCTCCGGTAGATCTGACTCAAACAGTTCCGCCGGCTGATAATCCTTCAGTATAATGAGAAGCACCGCAGGCAGCAGATCATTTTCCAGAATGTAAAGAATTACTTCTGTTGCTACTACTCCAACATCTTCCGTTTTATCTTTCAGATCTGCAATTAACGGCTTAAAGAGCTTGGTCAGCTTGGCTATCTCACCCGTGGTCAGCTCAGGCTTCAGGCTGTATTTCCGGCCTGAGATACTGAACTCTGTGCGTAATTCCGGCTGATCTGCAGGCTGTACTATGTTATTAGCTTGTTCGTTATTCATTCGGGTTCCTTTTTGGTTGATTTAGCTTGCTTTGTGGAAGCTGTACAATATCCAGAGATCCACTGTAGCGCCGTTCCAGTTGGCTGAGCTCACCGCGAGGTTATTGACCTGGTCTCCATAGAGATAAGCCGTGGGCACGTGATAGCTCTTTACGCCTCCGGTTGAGAGTATATCATTAAAAAAGACCACGTCGGGAGCGCTTGTTTTATTGGCTATATCGAAAGTGACGTCGTTTTCTGTTGAGTTGACGCAGACTGCTCCGATCAGAGCATTGGCTGATACCTGAAACTGCACACTCATAATGCTGTTTGCAACAACCGTGGGCGCAACGCTCTCAGACGCACTTGCAACCGTGCATGTGCCGCCGTAAAAGTCGACCAGTTCAACGCCTCCGGAAGCAGCAATTAACTTGAGTTTGTAGGTTGCTCCGTTCGGGATCAGGGCGGTTTCTGCTGCTGTAAGCTTAAGGATGTATTTTGTTGCAGCAACAACCTCTATCTGTGCTGATGATCCGCCATAGGCTGCGGACTTCTTATTCAGGATCAGACCGCCCCGGGCGTTGTAAAACTCCGCAATTACTTTGTCTCCGGAAGCGGCATCGTTGTTGGTAAAGTCGATATTACTTGCCGATCCGGCCGTAAATGATAAATTCTGTGTGTCCACTTTAAATCTCCTATAAATTGATTGTATAAATCTCGTTACTGCCGGCATTAGAATAAGACAACATAACAGGGTTAAAACCTCCGGTGAGTGCAATTGTGACCGTCCTTTCCGTTTCCGTGAGTTTAAAGCTGTTTCGGGGAGTAAGCACTCCTGATGAGAAGCTGATCTGCTGATAATTACCGGCTGTGTTAAGCGCATCCTTAAATTCAAAAGCGGCTGCAGGGCCAATCTCAAGCAATGCCTTTATATCCTGCTTGCTGTTTTTACGGAGCGTGAAAGAAGCCTCAACGTTAATCCAGTCGGTGATAATCTGGCCGTCCGCATTGGCCGTACCGGTTGTTTTAAAGCTGAGATTTCGGTTTACTATCTCAGAGCGCTCAAACAGGTTTGTGCTTCCGTATTTGGCGGAAAGAAATCCCGGCTTGCGGTAATACGTATGCGGGAAAGCACGCTCAGTGCTTCCTGACCAGGTCTCTATTACGTTGTTCTGGGCGTTATCAATAACAAGCTTTCCGCGCTCCCATTCCAGGGAGTTTGCAAGGCTGATCTCGGCATAGTTTTCCTGATCAGTAATCCTGAGATCCCATTGCAGGCCCATAAGATCAGGGTCAAGAAACTTGAACACTCCGTTGTAAGTAGGGGTGTTTGAAAGACGGCTTGCAATAATCTCCGCGCTGACGGCAAAGCCTTTGCTAAGTTCATTAAGGAAATACAGCAGGGGTCTGCCATAGCCGTAATCCCTGTATTTGCAGCTGAAATTTATGCGGCTCGGGTATACACGGCCGTAGTCATCTTTCACTGCATCAGATTCCTCAATCATCAGCTCTGCATCACGCCTGAGCTGAGAGTCTATCAGGTTAGCTTTTGTATTCTCGGGATCCCAGATTGCAATCCTGCGGAACCCCGCTTTTACGATACTCATATTTGTTCTCCTTCTTCAATTGGAGGTGTGTAATCTTGTGTTAAACTCAGTTCGGTTTTAGTCAGAAACTGCAAGGGATTCCTGCTGTCATTCTCATCAATCAAAAGAAAATACCCCTCTGCATCCTGCATAATACTTGAATACTGCTGTGCGTGATAACCGCTTACGGTCTCTGCAAGTCCGCTGTTGATACGGTTGTTGACTTCGGTGAGTGCTTCATAAGTGCTTCGTAAAATCTTCATTACAGCCCCCACTTTTGAACAAGATAATTACTTACCCGTGTAATCTCATCTGCGGTCAAAGTCCGATTATAAAACAATACTTCGGCAATATCCCCCGTGTAATATTGCGCCGCAGTCCCTCTTTTCCCAAGCATTAAGTCAACTTGTAAATTCCCCGAGTCTAAATCACTTCTGATTATGTTAGCAGTTGCGTTATTGATATATATTGATGTTGTTGTGAATCCTATTGCTTTCCACGAAAGACTGTCAATCGGTGTATTTGTCGAGAGGTATGATGTTGAGCTGTTATTAGAAACCGTAAATGTTTCGTTAGTCAGTGCGGACGCAGAATTGCCAAAAGCAAAAACACCTTCATTTGGAAATAACTTTGAGAATAATCTCCCAACATTATTAAATAGACCTGTTCCTTTTGACCCATTTGAGACAAAGAAAAAAGTACCAAGATTTTTATTTGTCGTTATTGAATCAAAAAAATCTGTACTCCCATCAAAGCGGATTGTTGCTTTGCCGTTTTTCCCTGTTTCAATCCATAACGGCTGATTAAGTGCTGTGCCTTGCACTGCGTGACGTGCGTTCCCGCTCTTATCTCTCCACTCAGAAACGCAATTACTCCCGTCTTTCGTGATGGTCGCAATATCGCTTGCATCAAGCCACAACTCTAAGTTGGGAACACTTTTAGGACTAAACAACACTCCCGCCCTCTGCAATATGCCCGCTCCAAAACCTATCTGCATCAGATACCCACCGCCTTTTTAGCTAGATACACCTCTACTGATCCAGAATGGAGCTGAATGGAGGTGATAAATCTGCCATACTTCCAGGTGCCGGCAAGGTGCGTTAAGCAGTTGCCTGATGTTGTGTCAGACTCCTTGCCCGTTGCAGATTCATTACGCGTAACCGTGTAATCTGAATCATAGGTAAGAGTATGATATTTGGTGTCTGATGTATGAAGTATAGCAACAACAACGTAACCGGAAGGAATGGTTGTTGAATCAGTGTCTGAGATAAACATCTTGTTTAACTGCCCGAGTTTTACTTCTTCTGTGTCGATTATCATAGGGCGAGAACTCCTGTTATGATTGATGCTATTATTAGAAGGGCAGAGCTGAAACCTGCCCAGAATGTGTCATACCACGGCTGATCAGCAGGGTATACACGCAAAAGTGTGTCCACTCTGGTGATAAGCAGTGTGTCTGTTTTAAGTATGTTAAGGCCTGTTAAATCAGCCTTCAACGTCAGTTTAATGCTGTCGGTTTTGGGCCATGTAATCACGCTCCAAAAGCCGTTTGCCTCTGCGCCTGAGTCCGATCTAAGCGTAAATGTGCTGTCATATAAGCTGTTATCAGGGGTGCTTATTTTAGGCTGCACGGTTTTTTCAATATAGACCGGGTAAGGCACTTTTATGGTATCCGGCTTGCCGGAAACATACACAGTGTCAGGCTTGCCCGCAGTATAATTGTCATGTAATAATACGGGTTCAGGGCTGTTGCACCTTTGTAACACAAGCGCTGCCCAAACTGCTAACAATATTAAGGCAATAACACAGTTTGCAGCATGTATTTTTTCCATCATCTCGTTTTTATTAAGTTCTTTCAATTTAAGGCTCCTAAAGTGTTTCATAATCCGGAAGCACAGGCACTTGCAGGTGTTTCATAACTTCTCTTTTGAAAAATTCATACTGAAACGCCGGGCCAAGATCAAATTTATCTGCCCTGAAATTGCAGTGCATTGCAAAGCCTATAAGCGCCGAAGCTCCCGGGAGAAAAAGGTTGCCTGCTACAAAGCGGGTATTCATTTTGAATCTCTGTATCAGATATGCAGTAAGCCGGGCAAATGATTCAACCTGTATAACCGGGAAGGCTGCAAAATACCTGAAGCCTCTCCAGTCTGTTATGTTATCATACACGCGCCCGGTGTACTCATAGCTGTAATTACCGGGCCACCAGAAAAACTTTTCTCCCCGTTTCCTTAGAGGCCCGGCGTTTACAAGTTCAATGCCTATGCTGCGCTGTTCGTCAGAGAGAGATGCGCCAAGATGCACAGCCCAGAACTCAGGATCAAACATTTCTATTATCTTCCCGTCTTTTCCGAGACTGTAAGCCGTTGCAACCGGAACGGTATTTCCTGCTGCGTCACGGTAGTTTGCGCCGCCCGAATCAAACCAGTCACCCACTGCCTCCGGTGTGCCGTCTGATGCAGAAAAATGCCCAATAATAAGGGTCTTTTTTGTCACTTCAGGGTAATACTGCCCTGCTTTGAGCGGTCTTCTTGTTACCGGAATTTTAATCGGTTCATGGTTAATCATCGGTCTTAAATCTTCTCTGATTTTCATTATTTATTTTCTGTAAATGTCTGTACTGCCTTAGTTGCAAGTGTTGCAGAAACGAACGTAATCAGCTCAATTGAGGGCTTAAATTCTCCGAAGCGGATCAACGCATAGAGCCAGTTTCCAAAGAAAAACATTGCCGTAAGGATAAGGACAAGCCTGGTGCTGCTGAGTGCGCCGGTGCTGTCTTCAAAGAACTGCCTGAGCTTGCTTTTACGTCTCATTTCTGCTTGATTCGGAGTTTCAGGTTAATGTTCGTCTGGTAGCCGTTGCCGGTTGTGCCGTATATTACAAGTCTCTGCGGAAATGCAACCGAAGTGCTCAGCGTATCACTTTGCGTGGCCTGGGTTTTAGTTGTATCGGCACTGTAAAGCGTTTTCTGCGTTGTCCAGTTGCTGCCAATGTAATTAGCCTGCCTCAGTATTGTAACCTTAATGCTGTCATTAGTCTGGCTGAATATTTTGGCTACATTAAAGACCGCCTCCGCATTTCCGAAAACGAAGGAGTTTGTTATAAGGGTATCAGTACCGCTTATCTTCCCCTGGTATTCAAGAACGGTAAAGCCGTTGTCCCAGCTTTTAGCGGGGTTATAGCCGCTTGTCCACTGTGCCTGCACTCCTGCCTGGTAAAACACCAGCACTAAGAGCATCAGTATTGTCATAAATTTCATTTTCCTTAACATGATATTTTTACCTCTTTGGTTTGTTTTGCTAAATTGTTGTTTCAGAAACGAGGATACCACCGGCTACATCAACTGTGATCTGATACATCCAGACTCCCTCCATCTCTGCCATAAACTTGTCTTCACGTATTGTTATTGCTTTATCGCGTGTGTCTGAGATTACAACCAGACCCGCAATTGCCTCTGTAACATATTCAACATACTGCTCCGGCTGCATAAACCGGTATAAAGTGCGTTCCGCATCGGTTTTTATGCTGATCCGCTTTACCGCAACATAAACCTGAAACTTATGTGTGCAATCCTGAAGCACACCGTTTTCAAGGCCGTTGTCCTCGTAGACCGTACCGTCATAGACCACGAACACAGCGCCGCGGGGGTGAACCGGCCGGAAATCCTGAAGTATTTCAGGATCTTCAACGGCAATCCGCTGGTCTATATCAAGCAGCTCTATCTGATCAGCAAGCCGGGCCATCAGCGCCTGCTTGATTGCTGTTCTTGTCACCATGCCTCCAGATCATTGTCTGTGAATTTGCGGGCTGGTGCTGAAATCGTTATCCCGCCGGTAATTGCAGAATCGGTTTCGGCTTTGGCAAGGTCAAGAACAATATTGCCTTTACGTATCTCAGCAAGCTGCTTAAGTGCATCCTTGTAGCTTGTTTCACGGTCTGCCGGAACCTCGGAAACACGCCTCAGAAAGCAGTAATAGATCACAAGCCTGCTGCACAAATCTTTAAGCAGCTGCGGTGTGTTTGCAAGCGGAAGGGCGTATATACCTCTCAGATAGCTTTCAACTTCCTCACCGGCGCTTAAGATCAGGTATGAAAGGCGCTCACCGGCTGCTGTTGCCTCATCAGTAAGATCAACCTCATCTGCCAGGGCGTTCTCATCGTTTAGCAGCTGGATCAGCTCATCTTCAGCAATAAATCTTGTAATATCTGCTACGTTTATCTGCATGTTACTTTAAGGGTTAAGCAAACCCGGGAGGCTAAGGAGCCCGTGTTAAGCCTCCCGGAGAATGCAAGGTGATTAAATGTTATTTCCAGAGGCCTTCAAGCCGGGCGGCGCTCTTTGCGTTCAGGAGCATGGGGCACGCGTCAAACTCACATGAATGAGTCCAGTGGTTTTCTACCATGCCATGATCCACTACCTCCAAGCCAATATTGGTTGCAATTGTGAGGTCTGTGCGCTCTCCGTATTTAACGGCGTAAATACTCGTGCAGACTCCGGCTGCTGTTCCTTTGGTCTCGTCAAAAGGAAGGATAAGGGAACCTGAAGCATTGAATCCGGGGTTCTCTATCACAACACCCGAATACATCCTGACCGGTCTGCCAAACTCATTCATGGTTACAGTTACCTGGTCTCTGGCAATATTACTCAGAAAACCAATTATCCAGCCGTTGGCATAAAGCACATCGGGCCCATAAGTGGCTATAAGTTCATCCAGAAGCTGTAAAAATTCCTGCTGTGCTTTTTTGGCTGTGTTGTCATTACCATAGAGTAGCTGAAGGCCGTTAGCTCCGCTGCTGATTTTTTCTGTTACAAGCGCTTCAAGACCGTTAAAAGCGGTGCTTGAAACTGCGCCGTTAAAGAACTGATCCGTAAAATTCTTTGATGCGTTCATGGCAAAATTAAGCAGCTCTGTAGCGCGGTATGAAGGAAGGTCTGTTCCCCTTCTGTTATGTGCGCGGTCAACCTGAACTTTGCCGCCGAATATCTTCAGGGCAGAAAGTTCAAAGGCCGGGGTGATCTTGTTATCTGCATAATCAGCATCAAGCGCCCTGTTAGTGCCTCCTGTTGCAGTAGGGGCTTTCCTTACGTAATCCGCATTACCTGCGTGGCTGAAAAACTCAGCCCTGGCAAGAATCACTGATTCCTGGATCATCCTGTTTTTTACGAGTTGGGTTGTGGCGTCATTTGCGCCGAGTTGTGCAAAACGCATGTTATTTACTCTCCATGTTTTTAGAAATTTCTGCGGCTAACTTTGCCGTTGTTGATTGTGCCGGTGCCTCTGTGTTATCCTGAGCAACCGCAAACTCTGCAGCCAGGCTGCTGGGTTTAATGCCGGAAAGAACCGCCTTAAGCATCTTAAGTGGGCTGTGTTCATTTTCTGAGCTGAACTCAGCCCCGCCTGCCTCCGCAAGCTCTGAGGTTTTAACGTAAAGCTCAATTATCTCCTGTTTCTTAGCCGGGATAATCTTGCCCCCTGCTACAAGCTGCTCTGCATATTGCGCGGCTTCATTCATAAGCTGGCTTTTGCGGTACCGGTCAAGCTCCTCCTTCAGGTATTTGTTTTCCTGCATGGCGTCTTTAAGTGCATCCTGAATAACCTGATACTCCTCGCTGGTGTAGGTCTTACCCGGCTGGGCAAACTGTGCTGATTTATCCGGCTCTGCTTTTGCCGGTTCAGAGTTTTCAGTTGCTTCCGGCTCTGCGGCAAACTCAATAATTTCAGGCTCGTCATCCTCATTAAAAACTATCTCGGGCAGGCCTTTTACAGCCGGAGCAACGCCGCCAAGAAAACCGACGTGCCTTAAGGTTCCGTCCCGATTAAAAGCAACGCTCCTGTTTTTGTAAGTGCCTGATTTTACCAGCTCTATAAACTCAGGGTTAAGCTGTTCCGCCTCAGCATACAGCACATCTCCCACAAGCTCGAGCCCGCCGATCCAGCCAAATGCCGGACTGTTTGTTTTAGGATGACCTACAACTATGGGAGCTTTGTTAATCTCCGGGTTGTAAGATTCCTTAATCCTTTTCAGGTCTGCCGTGCTGTAGCTGCGCTCTTTGCCGTCTGCAGCCTTGTGTGTGCCGGCTCTGAATATTGCAAATTTTTTCATGTTTCTGTTTCCAAATATTTTTTTCTGAAACTTACCCCCAAACTTAAAGCCTCCGCAAGTGCAGTAACATAAACCCGGTCTGAGACCTGCACGCTTATTATATATAGGTGTGCGCGGTTAGTTTACGGTTACTTTTTTTCACTTTTACGGAACTCAATGATGAGCGAACAAGGTATTATTACAGCAGTGCTGACCAGCCCCACAAGCGTTATCAGCCTTCTGGGGATATTCTTCCTGGTGTTTTACCTGGTCATGAAACAAAACCAGAAAATCTGGAGCAAGCTTCTTGAAAACAGCCAGAAGCAGTATGGCGAGACGGCCAAGCAGTTTGGTGCTGCCCTTCAACAGAATTACGAACATAACCGGGAGATCCTGACGGAGCTGAAGGATTATCTCAAGGAAGACTACAAGGTGAAAAGCTATACCGCAGAGGTTTTGCAGCGGCTTGAGGTCAAGACCGATCAGCTGCTAAATAACCAGAACTCAAACACAAACAGGAGGCGCAGAGATGGCTGACCGCTTTCAGATCATAGGTAAATATGAAGCCTTGAAGAAGGAGCTGCACGGCAAGCTGATAAACGCCAACGCACTCCGGACAAAGTTCAGCGAGCTGACAGACCCGCTCTTTGTGGATTTTGAGGATATGGATTTTAAGACCATAACGGAGCTTGCAGACCAGATGAAAGACCTGCAGGCGGAGATGGCAGAATTAACCGGAAAGATTGACCAGATGGCGTCAGTCTACAACATTGAGGATTAGCAATGGACGAGCTTAAGGCAAAAGCACGGGAGATGTACGTAACCGAAGGCGCAAGCATTGACAGCATCAGCAAGGTGCTTACCGGTGTAAGCCGCAGGACCCTCTTTGACTGGAAGGCAAAAGAGCGGTGGGATAGCCAGCGCGCCGCATGGCTTAACCGCGGGCGCAGCATGGAAGACAAGCTCTGGGATCTCGCTTACAGCTTTGCGGATTCTGCCCTGGCAGAGCCTGACCCTCAGATGGCTTACGCGCTTGGCAGCATAATAACCGGCATAGCCAACATCAAGAAGATAAATAAAACCGAGGATGAAGAGCTTGCCGGTAATGCAGGAGCCGAGGCAAAGAAAGGCATAAGCCCAGAGAACCTGAAACAGATACTCCAGCTTCTCGGCATAAACTCTTAAAAAGTGCAAAATGCATTAGAGCCTCACCACGGCATTTTTAAGGCTTAAGCAATATGGTTAGTGCTTTAAAAAAACTTAAACAAATACAGAGGAATTTAAACGGGTTTTAAACAGGGTCTGGAGAATAAAACTGCTTATCTCAGACCCCGTTTTGAAGAAAAACGGCTATAATGGCAAAAACAGCAAAAAAAACAGCATCCAGACCGCAAAAGAAGGAACCGGCACCTCAGGAGCAGAAGGTTGACCTGTTCTTTCCCTATCAGATACGCTGGCTTAATGATAAGAGCAAAGTCAAGGTATGGGAGAAATCCCGCCGTATTGGTGCAACCTATGTGCAGGCCTTTGAGGATGTGGTTGATATGGCAGCAGGAACTTACCCCGCCGTGTGGTTTACCTCGGCTGATGAATCGGCTGCAAAGGAATACATTTTCTATTGTGCACAATGGGCCAAAATGTTTGATTATGCCGCTGCTGAGGTGCAGGAGAATGTGCTTGAGGATGACAAGGATATTAAAGTATTCACGATCACCTTTGCAAACGGCTGCAGGATCAATGCCCTGAGCTCAAGCCCCAAAGCTTTCCGAAGCAAGGGCGGGAAGGTCGTCATTGATGAGTACGCTTTCCACAAAGACGCGGCTGCTCTCTGGAAAGCTGCCAAACCCGCAACAACATGGGGCTTCCCGATCAGAATCCTCAGCACCCATAACGGAAAGAACTGCCAGTATTTCAGGTTTGTGGATCAGATCAAGAAGGGACAGCTTGACTGGAGCCTGCACACAACAGATATTTACACGGCCGTAAGTGAGGGCCTTGCAGATAAGATTTCAAAACGCCCCCTTACAGACCAGGAACGAGCCGAATGGCTGAAGGCTGAGGAACAGGATTGCGGAGACTCCATAACCTGGCAGGAGGAATACTGCTGCATACCCGTTGATGAGGCAACCGCTTATCTGCCTTACGAGCTTATCCATGGTGTTGAATCTGCTGAGTTTAACATGGCTCTTGATAACCGGAATCTGCCCGCTGAAGGTGAGTTTTACCTGGGCTGGGATATTGCCCGCAAAAAGGATTTGTCTGTTATCTGGATAATTCAAAAGGTGAGCCTTATTTATGTTACAGTGTCTGTTGTGGAGCTTCACAATGTTAAATACTCTGTACAGCAGGATATACTTTATGACTTCCTGAAACAACCCTCTCTGCGCCGTGCCTGTATTGATGCAACCGGGATGGGTTCGCCGCTGGCAGAGTTTGCTCAGGAGAAGTTCGGAACCTACAAAGTTGAAGCAGTCACGTTCAGCAACAAGGTCAAGCAGGATATGGCAGTAAAGCTGAGGAATGTGATTGAAGATAAACAGATACTTATACCGCAGACCAAAGAGATACGTGAAGATCTGCACAGCATCCGGAAGGTTGTAACCAGTGCCGGCAATACCAGGTATGATGCAGAACGCTCTGAATCTGTTACCGGCCATGCCGACCGCTTCTGGGCGCTTGCGCTTGCACTCCACGCCACAGAGCAGGGTAATCAGGCATGGGTAAGATCCGCCGGACGAAGAGAATTCAAAACCATTGTAAAAGGATATTAAAAGATGGCTAAAGGAGCAAGACAGTTAACAGCCGAGATAGCCACGCATGAGGCGCTTGGTTTATTCAGGAGCATTTCAAACATTTTGCCTGACCCAGATCTGATTATCAGCAGGGCAGGTAAATCATCAGAGTATTACACCGAGATAGCAGAGAACCACGCTGTTTTTGCAAGTATGGAGCAGCGTAAGGCACAAACCCTTGCTATGGAGTGGGAGCTCCTGCAGGAAGATGCTCCGGATCAGATTCTTAAGCTTGTGGAATCATGGCTTAAAAGATTTGACGTTTACGGCTTTATAAACACGGTTCTTAATGCTCCGTTTTACGGCATAAGCGTTCAGGAAATATCATGGAAATATGCCGGAGCATGGCTTCCGGTAAAAGCCCTGGAAAAGCCTTACTGGTGGTTTAAATTCACAAAGGAGGGCGAACCCAGATTTATTACCCCTAAAGTGCCTGAAGGGGTCATTCTGCCTGAGAGTAAATTCATTATAACGCAGTACCGCCCCACCTATATAAATCCCTATGGTGAACGGATCCTTAAGCGATGCTTCTGGCCGGCTATGTTTTTAAAGGGCGGGTTAAAGTTCTGGGTTAAGTTTACGGAGAAATACGGGGATCCTTTCCTGTACGGAAAACTGCCTCCGGGCACTGATCTTGAAACGACTCAGAAACTCCTTGACAGCCTTGCGGATATGGTGCAGGATGCCGTTGCGGTAATTCCGGATAACAGCAGCATAGGTTTCATTGAATCTAACAAGGCGGGAAGTGTTGAAACTTATGAGCGCTTTGCCTCATACATGGAGTATATAATCAGGCTTGCAATACTCACCCAGAACCTTACAAGCTCTGTTGACGGGGGCTCTTACGCAGCCAGCCAGACGCACGCCGATATGCTCAGGAACCTTGCCGAGGGGGACAGTCGTCTTGTTGAAAAGGCTTTTAATACCCTAATCTATTACATAGCCAAAGAAAACTTTGGGGCTGATGAGGAAACGCCTCTGCCAAGATTCAGAATGTACACGGCGGAGGATGTGGATAAAACCCTTGCCGATAGGGATAAGGT
>JABWCA010000123.1 GCA_013359345.1 Ignavibacteriaceae bacterium | reverse complement strand
TTAAATTCTTCTGTTTCTCTGAGAGCCCTTTCGGCAATAATTTTTTCTGTTATATCTCTCTGAGCTCCCCACGCCTGATGAATCTTGCCGTCGTGAATCATTCCGCTTATGTTATTCAGAAAATATTTTGATTCGCCGTGAATGTTTCTTTCAACGGAGAGAAAATCCGTAAGATTATAATTATTTCTGATAAAGCTCCTTATATACTCAGCATTGAGATGCTCATCAATAATAAGTAAATCTTTTAAGCGGGACCCCGAGATTTCATCAGGTGACGACAACCCATACATCTTTGCGTATGCCTGATTGCATTCAACAAGATATCCGTGTTCAAGAAAGAGAGTGATCTGTTCTTCTTCTGGTAAATCAATTGATACAGGTTCATCGAGTCCGAAGCAATAGATACCTTCAGAACTCTGAAAGATTGGATTCCGGCTGATTTTGTCGGAATTAATATTGACCGGTTCACCGGCGTGCGGTTTAGCGGTTTGACCGGGTTGACGGTCGGGCTGAGAGGAGTTTCTCGTCGTCATGGCATGCAGCCTACTAAAATTATGTCTTCACAAAATGATTATAAAGAATTCTGTGTCAATTTCTGATAAAAAAAATTACAATCCGGCATGAAAATGAAAAAAAATGTTCAGAAAGAATATGTTAAGGAGGCGGTAATATGTTAATGACAGGTTAACTCTGTGAGATGGCCTGAAAAATGAAAAAAGACGAAATTAAAGCAGGAGAGCAGATATAAAAAAAGCAGGCTCTTGTGAGCCTGCTTTGAGTACCGAAGGCCGGGTTCGAACCGGCACCTGGTGTGAGCCAGACCGGATTTTGAGTCCGGCGCGTCTGCCAATTCCGCCACTCCGGCATCTGATAATATATTTAATCAGAGCTACAACTATAGGCAATTTTTGAATAATTTCCAATCGCTTAAAATGAACTATTTCCCCCGGATATCAATTGTAATGGTGAAACTGTATCATTTAATGAAATCAGGAGATGGTTTGAACAATCTTAAAAAAATTACAGTGGCGCATGGTGACGGCATAGGGCCTGAGATCATGGATTCAGTGCTGAAAATCTTAAAGGCCTCAGGCGCACCGCTTGAGTTTGAAGAAATCGAAATAGGAGAAAAGGTTTACCTCAGCGGAAATACCAGCGGTATACCTAAAGAAGCCTGGGATAGCATAAGAAAAACCAGAGTGATCCTTAAAGCCCCGATTACCACACCACTGGGCGGCGGTTATAAAAGTATAAACGTTACCCTCAGAAAGTCACTGGGACTGTTCGCAAACGTAAGACAGTGTAAAGCCTATACCCCTTATGTGCAGTCGGCACA
Source organism: Ignavibacteriaceae bacterium (assembly GCA_013359345.1). Classification (GTDB taxonomy): domain Bacteria; phylum Bacteroidota; class Ignavibacteria; order Ignavibacteriales; family Ignavibacteriaceae; genus JABWCA01. Next base: position 11,886 of record JABWCA010000123.1, on the reverse strand, counting down.
TCCCGGATTAAATCTTGTGATTATCCGCGAGAATGAAGAAGACCTTTATGCCGGTATAGAACACAGACAGACAAAAGAAGTAACACAGGTACTTAAACTTATAACCCGCCCGGGTACTGAAAGCATTATCAGATATGCATTTGAATATGCCCGCGCATACGGCAGAAAAAAAGTAACCTGCATGACTAAAAATAATATCATGAAGATAACCGATGGTTTATTTCATAATGTTTTCGAAGAAATTTCAAAAGAGTATCCCGATATAGCTGCAGAGCATCAGATTATTGATATCGGAGCAGCCAGAGTTGCAGCCATGCCGGAGCGTTTAGACGTAATCGTAACCACAAATCTCTATGGAGATATACTTTCAGACATTGCCGCTCAGGTTGCCGGATCAGTTGGTCTGGCGGGTTCAGCCAATATCGGCAGGGAATATGCAATGTTTGAAGCAATCCACGGCTCAGCCCCCGATATTGCAGGAAAAGGAATTGCCAACCCTTCCGGACTCCTTATAGCCGCGGTTCAGATGCTCGTTCATATAGGTTTACCTGAATACGCTGAAAAAATCAAGAATGCATGGCTCTGGAAGGGCTGAGTGAATCGGAAGTCAGCACAGGAACATTCACCGAGGCGGTTATTGCCAGACTTGGTAAAAAGCCTTCACAGTTCACACCAATCCACTACGTTGGCAAAGGTATTCACGTTGAAACCGGTAAAACCGTGCCTGCAGAGAAGAAATTTATCGGCATTGATGTGTTCCTTGACTGGGATGAAGAAGGAAGAAACCCTGATACACTTGGTGCAAAGCTTGAGGCAACTTCAGTAAATCAGAAACTTAAACTCAAAATGATCACCAACAGGGGAGTGAAGGTTTACCCGGAGGGTCTGCCTGAAACTTTCTGCACAGATCACTGGAGATGCCGCTTTACTTCACCTGATAAATCCGCAAACTATGCTGACGCACTCGGATTAATGAAAGCAATGGTAAGCAGCGGACTGGATATCATTAAAACCGAAAATCTCTATGAGTTTGACGGCAAACCCGGTTACAGTCTTGGCCAGGGTGAATAAATCAGCATTCTGAAATACAGAAGATTCATGTGAAAATAAAAAAGGCTCCTGACGGAGCCTTTTTTTTATCCAATTCTGCAATAGTCCTCTTATTTCATGAGGAGCATTTTGCGGACCATTCTCACGGGCTGATCGCCGTTCTGCGGAACTGCTTCAAATGAGTAGAAGTATGTTCCCGATGAGAAGCCTGTGCCTTTCCACTCAAAGCTGTGAATTCCTGCTTCCATAATTCCGGCTGCAAGTTCATCAACAACTTTTCCTAAGGCATCATAAATTATAAGTTTAACGTTTGATGCCGAAGCGAGTGAATAGCTTATTTTGGTTGAGGGGTTAAAAGGATTGGGGTAATTCTGTTCAACAGCAAAAGTGGTCGGGTTTTCAACTTCAACAGAAATAACATTTGAGTACTCATAAGTACCGTCAAAATCGATCTGTTTCAGTCTGTAAAGGAATGTTCCTGTTGCTGTAAGGCTGTTATCCTCAAATCTGTAGCTCTGTCTTTCGGTTGTGGTGCCTTTTCCTTCAACAAATGAAATCTGATTCCAGTTCTGACCATTGGTTGATCTTTCAACTGAAAATCCGCTGTTGTTTGTCTCTGTTCCGGTTGACCATGAGAGAACAACTTTGCCGTTGTTATTTACAGCTTCAAATGAAGTGAGTTCAACAGGAATTGCCGCATTTACCTGAAGTGAATAGGTTCTTTTGTGAACAGGGATACCGTAAGGTCCTGCGCCTGTAACAGTGAAAGTATAATTTCCGGGTTCCACATTCTGAGGTCTGATTTTCATAACAGAAGCAGCGGGATATGAAGTGATTGAATCTGTTGTGAATGTAACATTAAATGATCCTGTGAGGGGAACCGGGTTAACTTCCCAGGTGAGCTTAACGCTTGAGTCATATAATTTAACCTCAGGTATGCTTACATTCACCTGAACGCTGTCTCCGTTTGACTGCACAACTCCGTTCTCAGGTGAAACAATAAATGCATAATCAGGGAAGTAACCCACAAATGAACCGTAGCCGTTGAATCTGAAGTCGGTCCACACCAGCATTGACTGATTGTTTATACCTGAAACTGCATCGTAGTCACCCTGATAGTACGGGCCTGTTCCTGTGCCGGCAATTTTTATCTTGAAGGTTTTGTTCGTTATTCTCTGATTCGGTGCAAATGTGGCGCCGCCGTCATCAGTATAGGTTGCATAAACATCCATACTGTCAGAGGTGGGTACGAGTCTTGTGTCATACCATTTTATGTAAAGTCTGCCGGTGTTTTTATCACACCAGATAGCAGGGAAAAAGCTGTGGTTGTTCTGCGGATTCGGATCATCATTAACAACTTTTGCCGCACTCCATGTTGTGCCGCCATCAGTGGATGATCTGAAAAAGATATCTGATTTGTTTCCGTTGCCTGAAGGATTATTGCTTGCATAAACCAGATAAAGTTTGCCTCTGTTGGGGCCGTAGCTGTTATCTGCAGCAATCATTGGGTAAGGCCTTGTTCTCATGGCAGAAACGGTTGAACGGCCGCCCACTTCAGTGCCGATGTAATTTGAAAAACTCTGTGATGACATCGCAGTAAAATTGACGCCGCCATCAGTAGAACGGTAGAAATTATATACACCTGCTGAATTGGTGCCGCTGTGTGTTACAACATAAACCGAACCACCCGGAATATCGGTTCCGTTATTATTATGAGGTCCCACACATACCATCATGCCCGGGAGTACCTGGTTTGAGAAAGTAGCGGTCTGAGCATAAGTTGTTCCTCTGTCAGTGCTTCTCCAGAATCTGCCCTGGCTTGAACCGCCTGTCATTGTGTTATAAACATAATTGGCATAAGGGCCTGAGGTCTGATCAGCAGCAATCCAGTTTTTATCAACACCGGTGACACCAACCGCTGAATTTGTCCATGTAACACCGCCGTCATCTGATCTCATTACAAGTGAGCCGACGATTGAGGAAGCACCATACATATTGCTGTAATAGGCACGGCCGAGGCTGTCATGAGCAAGAACCGGGTCACCGCGCATCGTATTTCCGAAGTTAGGGGTAATATTTGACCAGTTCCATCCGTCGAGTGTATAATGGCCGCCGTTTGTGTTGAAAGCATTAAAAAACTGCCTGGGATTCATCGGATTTACAGACATGTGAGGTTCGGCAAAATCAACGCCGATATAAAAATTATCAAACCCGTTTACAGTGATTACCTGAGCTGCCATATTAAAAGGAGTGAGGTTTTTGAAAAAATTAAGGGGGAGGTAATCATATTTGGGATCTGAATCGCTCTGGCTGTTCGCCTGGGAGTAGATGCCCTGCCAACTCCCTAAGAGCATTGTTATTAAAAGAATGAAAAAGTATTGCTTCCTCATGCTGCCTCTCTGTTTAAGTTATTATTGATTTTATGCAATTAATTTTTCAATATCCGCAGATTAATTTGAATAGACAAGTATTTTTTTATTTTTGTGCAAAGAATCATACATTACATCACACATTTTTAACTTTTATTCTCAGCAACGATGAATGTAATTTTAGAGACTTCCTTTTCCGGACTTAAATTTTTCAGGAGAGGGAAGGTAAGAGATATCTATGAGTCAGGCGATAATCTCCTGATTGTATCAACCGACCGTCTTTCTGCCTTTGATGTAATCATGAATCAGGGTATACCCGGCAAGGGTGCCGTACTTAACAAGCTTTCGGCGTTCTGGCTTGATTACACAAAAGATATCATTCAGAATCACTACATCACCGATGACCCTTCTGCTTATCCTCATGAATGCGGAGAGTATAAAAATGATCTTAAAGGCAGATCAATGCTGGTGAAAAGATCAAATCCGCTGCCGGTTGAATGCATCGTTAGGGGCTATATAAGCGGAAGCGGATGGAATGACTACAGAGAAACCGGAAGTATCAGCGGAATAAATCTTCCGGCCGGCCTCAGGGAGTCAGATAAATTGCCTGAACCCGTTTTCACACCGTCAACCAAAGCAGAAATCGGTGAGCATGATATGAATATTTCTCATAATGAAGCTGCTGCGCTTATTGGCCGGGATCTTTTTGAAAAGGTTGCTCAGGTATCTGTTGATGTGTATAAGAAGTGTGCAGAATACGCGCTCACAAAAGGAATTATAATTGCCGATACCAAGATGGAGTTCGGCACAGATGAGAACGGGGAACTGATGCTTATTGATGAAGTTCTCACCCCCGATTCCTCAAGGTTCTGGTCTGTTGTGAAATACGAGCCGGGAAGGGCACAGGATAGTTTTGACAAGCAGTTTGTGCGTGATTACCTGCTCTCGGTAAACTTTAACAAGAGACCTCCCGCCCCTGATCTTCCTCAGGAAATCATCAGTAAGACGGCGGCAAAATATATATCGGCATATGAGATTCTCACCGGTAAAAAGATGGAATTATGAAACCTCTTAAAATAAAGCTTTCTGCTGAAAAAGATTTTCTTGAAGTTACCTGGGAGAATGGCGAAGAAACCATAACAAGGCTTTCGGTGTTAAGAAAGAATTGCCCGTGTGCAAACTGTGCAGACGAGAGAAGCAGGCAGAGCGCATCATATTTCCCTATATTCAGTTCGGATCAGGTTACGATAGCATCCATCGGAAACGTCGGTTATTATGCACTTTCAGTAAGGTGGAAAGACGGGCATTCAACCGGCATTTATGAATATCCGTTTTTGTATAAACTCTGCAAGAACAACTGAGTTTTTGATCAGCAATAATACATAATGATATTACCCAATCAGCTTACAGTTCTCAGAATTATTCTCACCCCGTTCGTGATTTATTTCCTGCTGAGTGATATAATTTACTTTAAGGAAATCGGCTTAATTATTTATCTTATAGCAGCTTTGACTGACTGGTATGACGGATGGCTTGCACGTAAATTTGATTACATCACCACGTGGGGCAAAGTCTGGGATCCCATTGCAGATAAGGTGCTTACCTCGGCAACATTTATAACGCTTGCACTCCTGGGTATTCTTGCGTGGTGGGCTGTTGCCCTCATAGCTTTAAGGGATATTTTAATAACCGGACTCAGGAGCTATGCCGAGCATAAGAAAAAATCATTCCCCACGAGCAAATATGCTAAAATTAAAACGCTTGTTCAGATGGTTTTTCTTTATTTTGTGCTGATAAGCTATGTGCTTTCTCAAAGCACATTTCTGAGCAGCGGGGCAAGAGACTTTTTTTATATGCTGTTTCATAATGTATGGTGTGATACTGCTTTTTATACCGTAACGGTCATCACGGTGCATTCAGGCTATACATATATTAAAGATAATTTTCAGATAATTAAAGAATTGTTAAGCAGGCAATGAGCGAAACCAAAAAACTTAATTTTATTGTTAAACTTACGGGAAGCGGGCTTTTCACAGGGTACTTTCCCGTGGCCTCGGGAACCGTTGCATCATTTGCGGCAATCTGCATGTATGCATTCATTCCCGGATTCACAAACCTCTATTTCTTTATACCGCTTATCCTGGTTACAATTGCAGCAGGCATATACACCGGCAATAAATTTGAAGAGGTTTACGGCAAAGACCCCTCAGAGTGCACAATTGATGAGTTTGCAGGTCAGTGGATAAGTCTTATAGGGGTGCCGGTACAGCCGGAGCTGCTGGCAATTAATTTTATTATCTGGAGGGTGCTTGATATTATTAAGCCTTATCCTGCCAACCGGCTTGAGAAACTCGACGGAGGCAAAGGCATCATGGCTGATGATATTATGTCGGGTGTCTACACATTAGTGATCATGCAGATTTTACTGAATTTTTTTATTAAGATTGTGGAGAAATGAAAGCTTTAATCTTATCAATTGGTGATGAACTTCTGATAGGACAGACAGTTAACACCAATGCTTCATATATTGCGGATAAACTCACCGAAGCAGGCGCAGATGTTAAAAAAGTTGTTACTGTTGGTGATGAACTTGACGAGATAGTGACAGATATAAAAGCAGGACTTAAAAATTATGATATCGTGATAGCCACCGGCGGATTGGGGCCCACTCATGATGACATTACACGTGAAGCAGTGTTAAAAGCCTTTGATACACGCCTTGTGCTTTCTGAAACGGTTCTTGAAGATATCAGGGAAAGATTCAGAAAATACAACCGTCAGATGAGCCCGGTGAATGAATCTCAGGCAATGGTTCCTGAAACCGCTGAGGTAATCAGGAACGAAGCAGGCACCGCACCGGGATTCTGGATTGAGCAAAACAAAAAGTATTTTGCATGTATGCCCGGTGTTCCGCATGAAATGAAGCTAATGATGGATAACTTTATAATTCCTAAAATCAGATCGCTTAAAAAATCAGGCGGCACAGTATCAAAGCGTCTTAATCTTCTTACAACGGGAATTCCTGAATCCACTCTTTATCAGCGGCTTATTCCGCTTGAAGAAATTATTGAGGATGCGAAGCTGGCATTCCTCCCTAATGTTTATGGCGTGAAGATGAGAATAACCGCAACAGGAGCCAATGAAGCCGATGCCGATGAAAAACTGATCAGAATTGAACAGCGCATGAGAAGCGTTGTGGGCAGGTTCATCTATTCAAGAGCTGAAGAAGAGCTGAGTGTGGTTCTTGGCCGGCTGCTTAAAGAAAGAACTCTCACCATATCAGTGGCCGAATCATGCACGGGCGGTTTGATATGTGATGAAATTACAAATATATCAGGGAGCAGCAAATATTTTGAAAGAGGCATAATAGCTTACAGCAATGCCGCCAAAGTTGAAATACTTCACGTTGATGAAGATCTGATTGCCGCAAAGGGAGCGGTATCTGAAGAGTGCTGCGCAGAAATGGCAAAAGGGGTAAGAGCTATCAGCGGTACTGATCTGGGCCTTTCAATAACCGGCATTCTGGGACCCACCGGTGCCACAACCACCAAACCTGTGGGACTTACATATATCGGCATTGCAGATTCTGAAAAAGTAGTCGTAAAAAAGTTTAATTTTGCTGATAACAGAATAAATAATAAAAAACGTGCCACCCATGCCGCACTTGAACTTGTAAGAAGATTTTTATTAGGAATTCAGATTGAGCCATAGAGTATTTTTTTCATTGCTGCTTCCCAATGAATTTACGAGGGCAGTGATAAATGATTATCACACTTTCCCGGGTATGAGAGATTACCGCTGGGAAAAGCCGTATAAACTCCACATCACGGTTAAGTTTTTCGGTGAAGTTAATGAAGAAGATTTTCTCACGATTCAGAACCTTCTTGATGAAATGAAGGATGAATTTAAGAAAGTGATTCTGAAGCCGAAGGGTTACGGCATATTTTATCACAAGATTTACCCCAAAATTCTTTACATGGGTTTTGAGGAAAATCAGGAACTTGAAAATATTTTCAAATCGGTTAACCGTAAAATCCGGATTGGTGATGACAGCGAAAAACCGGGAAGATTTGTGCCTCATGTAACCTTGTCAAGAATAAAAAGGATGGATAATGATGCCCTCATTGATTATTTTGAGGGGAGAAGGATAAATCACCCGCCGGTTACGGCCGACCGTTATGTTTTTTTTGAGAGCCAGCTCAATCCGGGCGGTTCAATATACACCAAAGTTAAGGAATTTAAAGGAGAATAATAATGAGTACAGATAAAGAAGCCAAACTGAAGATACTTGAAGATGCCATTTCAACCATAGAAAAAAACTATGGCAAGGGCACCATTATGCGTCTCGGGGATGATGTTGTCAATAAAGTTGAAGCCATTCCCACCGGTGCGCTCTCGCTTGATAAGGCGCTGGGTATAGGGGGAATTCCAAAAGGCCGTATCACAGAAATTTACGGACCGGAGTCATCGGGTAAAACCACAATTTGTCTCCATGTTATAGCAGAGGCTCAGAAACTCGGAGGAATTGCAGCATTCATAGATGCCGAACACGCGCTTGATATCAATTATGCAAAGAAACTCGGGGTTGATACCGCCAATCTGCTTTTATCTCAGCCCGATTACGGTGAGCAGGCTCTTGAAATAGCTGATACGCTGGTTAGAAGCAATGCCATTGATGTTATTGTCATAGATTCTGTTGCCGCACTGGTTCCCCGTGCTGAAATTGAGGGAGAGATGGGTGATGCGCACATGGCAGTTCAGGCAAGACTGATGTCGCAGGCACTCAGAAAGCTGACAGGCGCTATTTCAAGGTCAAAGACTGCAGTTATTTTTACCAATCAGCTAAGAAGCAAAATCGGGATCATGTTCGGAAATCCGGAAACCACAACAGGCGGAAATGCGCTTAAGTTTTACGCATCGTTAAGAGTTGAGGTAAGGCGCGTAAATCAGATTAAAGAAGGCAATGATGTTGTTGGTAACAGGGTTAAGGTCAAAATTGTAAAAAGCAAGGTTGCAGCGCCGTTCAAGGAAGTTGAGTTTGATGTTCTTTATAATGAAGGTATAAGCAAAACAGGAGATATGATTGATCTTTCTGTGGATATGGGTATTGTAAAAAAAGGCGGCTCATGGTTTACTTACCATGAAGACAGATTCCAGGGCAGAGATCAATTTAAGAACAAACTGCTTGAAATGCCCGAGCTTTACAATAAGCTTGCTACTGAGGTTAAGCAGAAGCTCGGACTTCTTCCGGCCGATAACGAGTAAAGATGGATGAACCCGTAACCGGACGGATAACAGGAATCAGGGAGCTTCCGGGAGAGCGTTTTACAGTTATTCTGGAAAGCGGTGAGAAACTGACCATAAGTGCATCCGCTTATGTGAAATTCGGTTTGTTTACCGGGAAAGTGTTAAATTCTGAGGAGATTGAACAGATTGAAGCTGAAAATCTCCTCAGTAAAATAGATCTGAGTGCTCTCAGATACCTCTCAATAAGAAGCCACACCAAAAAAGAACTGAAGCTGAAACTCCTTAAAAAGAAGTTTCCTGCATCCGGTATTGATACTGTTCTGAACAAATTAGAATCCATGGGATACATCAATGACGAGAACACGGCCGGTTACTATGTGGCTGAGCTTCAGAGGCTTAAGAAAGAAGGGAAGGATCTTATTCTTTCAAGGCTGATTAAAAAAGGTCTCAGCAGGCAGGTAATCAGTAAAACGATGGAAAAAGTTTTCAGTGAGGAAGCCGAAACCGATAACTGCAGGACTCTTGCCAGAAAGAAATACCAGATGCTGAGGGGAAAAGAAAAGGATGAAATTAAAGCTCTTAAAAAGCTCTATGATTTTCTTTTAGGAAAAGGATTTTCTTACGAGCTTATCAAAAAAGTAATAAATGAACTTAAAACCGACTCATTTCCGGAGTTTGATTAATGCCTGAATTTGACCCTAATAATATGCCCGTCCCCAAAGTGCACCAGCTTCTGCTCGGGGGTGTTGCGCCAAGGCCAATTGCGCTGGTTTCAACCCTTTCCGCCTCGGGCGAGCCAAATCTTTCACCATTCTCATTCTTTAACGTTTTCGGGGCTAATCCGCCCGTTGTTGCGTTTTCTCCCTCAAGACGCGGGAGGGATGCATCACTTAAAGATACATATCACAATCTGAAGGAAACCGGAGAGTGCGTTATTCAGGCGGTCACTTACCCGATGACAGAACAGATCAGTCTTGCTTCAACTGAATATGAACCGGGAGTGAATGAGTTTATTAAATCGGGACTGACCCCGGTAAAATCAAAAATTGTTAAGCCTTTCGGGGTGCTTGAATCGCCATTCAGGATGGAATGCAGGCTTCTTGAACTGAAGAGTTATGGTGACGGAGGTGCATCAGCCAATATTGCTGTTTGTGAGGTGCTTCTTTTCCATGTTGAGGATGATCTTTTTGTTGACGGAATTATCCATCCTGACAGGATTGATCTTGTAGCGCGCATGAGCGGTGATTTTTACTGCCGGGCAAGCGGTGATGCTGTCTTTAAGATTGCAAAACCCGTTGGCAGAACTGGTATAGGTTTTGATAATCTGCCGGAGTTTATTCTTCGGTCTGATCTGCTGACCGCTTCAAATCTGGCACAGCTTGCAAACTGTGAACATCTTCCTGCTGATGAGGATGTGAAGGAGTTCATACGAAGCACGATGGAGCAGGCACTCCCGGGATTCTCCGGTTCAAAGGAGGCTTTCGGGAGGGCTCAGAGAAGAGGGGATTACAAATTTATGGCGGTTTATGCACTCAGACTGAAAAGAGATGATCAGTACCGTGGTAAAGCGATAGAGCTTACTGCTGCTGCAGCTCTTAAACGAGGCGATACTGATTTTGCCTGGAAGATTTTACTTTGCAGGGAGATATGAGCAGAAAAATTCCCGTCATGACCCCCGACCCGGGCAAAGTTAACGGTTCAAACATGAAAAAATTTATGGATCATGTTAACCTGATAACCGGAAAGAACTTAAAAGACTATTCTCAGCTTTATGAGTTTTCTGTTGAGAATAACACAGCTTTCTGGAAGATTCTTCTTGATTACAGCGGAATCAGATATGAAGGCTCACCGGATGCTCCGTTAAAAGCTGATGATATGTTTCTTAACCGCTGGTTTGATGATCTGAAACTTAATTTTGCTGAGAATCTGCTCAGCAACGGTGACCCTGATGCACCGGCAATAGTTAGTTACAGGGAATCTCATCCGCGCATTGAACTGTCCTTCAGGGAGGTTATAAAACTTTCTCAGAAGCTTGCTTCAAAGATGAAGGCAGCGGGAATAGGAAAAGGTGATGTAATTGCAGCTTTTATCAGCAATGTTCCCGAGGCGGTAATAGGCATGCTTACAGCATCCTCAATCGGGGCTGTATGGAGTTCCACTTCACCTGATTTCGGGATTAACGGCGTTTATGAGCGTTTCGGACAGATTAAGCCCGCAATACTCATTGGTATAGAAGAATATATTTATGCCGGTAAAGTTTATAATGTGCTTGACAAAGTAAAAGAAATAGCCTCAAAACTTGACTCACTGAAACAGGTGCTTATCGTACCGGCATTTGAGAATTTCAGAGGGGAAGAATCAGTAAAAAAGAATGAAAATCTGCCGGAGGGCTTCTGTTACTTTCATGAATATTTCAAAGACTCAGAGCCCCTTGCTGAATATGACAGATTCGGATTTAATGAACCTCTGTACATAATGTACTCATCGGGGACGACAGGTAAGCCAAAATGCATTGTTCACGGAGCAGGCGGAACGCTCATTCAGCACTTCAAAGAACTTTCTCTCCATACAAATCTGAATAAAAACGATAAGATCCTCTATTTCACCACCACCGGATGGATGATGTGGAACTGGCTCGTTTCATCTCTGGTAACCGGCGCCTGTGTTGTGCTTTATGACGGATCTCCTGTCCATCCCGTCAAAACAGCTTTATGGGATATCGCTGAAAATGAGGGACTAAAAGTTCTGGGCACGAGTCCCAAATATCTTACAATGTGTGAAAAGACCGGAATCATACCTTCGGAGGGGAGAAGTTTTGATAAACTTGAGGTGCTTCTTTCAACCGGATCGCCTCTTTCGGCTGATAATTTCAGGTGGGTGTACAAAAATGTAAAGCCTGATATCCTGCTTTCATCAATTTCGGGGGGTACTGATATTATTTCCTGCTTTATGCTCGGAAACCCTATGCTTCCGGTGTATGAGGGAGAGATCCAATGCCGCGGACTTGGCATGTCGGTTAAAGCATTTGATCCGGATGGTAATGATGTCTCGGGCGCGAAAGGTGAACTTGTGTGCGACAAGCCCTTCCCTTCTATGCCTGTTTTTTTTCTTAATGATCCCGGTGATAAAAAATACAGATCAGCTTATTTCGAATATTACCCGGGAATCTGGAGGCATGGTGATTTTATTGAGGTGACAGATACCGGCGGAGTAATTGTAT
>JABWCA010000410.1 GCA_013359345.1 Ignavibacteriaceae bacterium | reverse complement strand
GCGCTTACTTCTGAAATAGAGGTGCCCAAACATAAGGATGTAAAAGAAATTAAAGCGGATATTCCCGTAACTTATGTTCCCGCCAGAAACACGATTTTTCTTTCTTACGCCCTTGCATGGGCGGAAGTGCTTAACTGCGATGATATTTTCATTGGTGTTAATGCAGTTGATTACAGCGGGTACCCCGACTGCAGACCGGAATACATCTCGGCGTTTGAGAAAATGGCAAACCTGGCTACTAAAAACGGCGTTGAAGGAATTACCAGAATTAAAATATACACACCACTCCAGGAGATGAGTAAAGCAGATATCATCAGAGCCGGTTTAAGTCTTGGTGTTGATTATTCTATAACCCACTCATGTTATGATCCCGGTGAAAACGGGATTTCATGCGGCGAGTGTGATTCATGTCTGCTGAGAAAAAAAGGATTTGCTGAGGCAGGGGTCAGCGACCCGCTAAAATACGCAGGCTGAAAAAATCTTTATACCACCCCCTCAAAAAAAAAGCTGTCTCCGTTTTCACGGGGACAGCTTTTTCATTTTAAATGATCAGAATTACTTCATCAGCATTAATTTTTTGGTCTCGGTGAAGTTACCTGCTTTGATAGTGTAGAAGTATACACCTGAGGTCATACCTTGAGCATTCCATACGACCTGATGAAAACCGGGTTCAAACACACCGTTCGCAATAGTTGCAACAGCTTCACCTGAAGTATTGTAAACAGTTATGTTTACATCAGCTGCCTGAGGAACTGAGAAATTAATTGCGGTTGAAGGGTTGAACGGATTCGGGTAGTTCTGGCTGAGTGAGAACTGAGTCGGTAAATTTGCATCAACTTCAATTACTTTTGAGAGATTAAATTTGCCGTCAAGGTCAATCTGTTTCAGTCTGTAATAGATTTTTGCTTTGATGTCAGTTCTGTCGGTGAAAATATATGACTGGGGAACAGTGGTTGTTCCTTTGCCCTGTACAAATCCTAAAGAAACAAAGTTTTTATTATCGGTGCTTCTCTGCACTTCAAAACCATAGTTATTTGTTTCAGTTGCGGTTGCCCAGCTAAGAGTTACAGAGTTTTCTGAAGTCTGCGCTGAGAAGGAGGTGAACTCAACAGGAATTGTGGGATCAACAAAACCGGTGAATTTATACATTCCTCCGACTGTGGCACTTGTGTTGAAGCCGCCTGCCCAGCCGGTGAAATTATTCAAGAAACCGGTGGCAAGATACTGGATTCCGGTTGTTCCTGTGAAATCAGTCCATACTGAACCGCCGTTGAGGCTGTATGAAACACCTGATGCACCTGTTGCAGCACCTGTTGAGACCATTGCGTTTGATGTGCCGGGAATGAAGACGTAATCATTGGTGTAAAAGAATCCGGAGGTTACTGAGTTGAGTGCCCATGTTGATCCGCCGTCAGTTGATTTCCAGGTCATTCCGTTTGAGGGATTCATAACTATTCCATAGTTTGCATCTCTGAATCTCACGTCAATCTGATTGTTGCCTGCAGGAGTTGTTGCAACTGTCCAGGTAAGACCTTTATCAGTTGATTTAAAAACTCTTCCTTTGTTTGTTGTGAACCAGGTTGTGTTACCAACTGCCGAGTAGTAACCTACAATGCCATATTCATCTGAGGCAGAAGGAGCAGGTATGTTGCCGGTGGGAACTCTTGTCCAGTTGGTTCCGCCGTCAGTTGTTGTGTAGATTTCAAAATATCCGCCATTGGGGTCACCCATGCAGTATCCGTTGTTCTCATCAAAGAAGTGAACAACGTTAGGGAAGCCTGCCGGAGCTGAGAAAGTTGCTGTATTCTGATGAGTCCATGATGTGCCGCCGTCAGTGGTTTTAAGTATGCGTCCGCCGCCTGATGAAGCATTGAATAATGCAACCCATGCTGTAGTGCCGGATACTGCATTAATCATTGCTGAGCCCCATCCTGAAGAATAGCCGCTGATTGAAATGGGGGTCCAGGTTGTGCCGCCGTTTGTGGTTCTGGTAT
>JABWCA010000122.1 GCA_013359345.1 Ignavibacteriaceae bacterium | reverse complement strand
ATAATGACCAGATGAACAGTGGCATTCTGAAGAATGTCATTCCCTTTGCTCTTAACCTGTGAATTGTCACAATAAAGTTAAGACCCGTCAGAATTGACGAAAAGCCCAGAATGAATGCTGCCATCAGTGCAGGTATTACGTTGGTTTGAGTTCTTACTGAGTAAGGAATATAAAAGGTCCATCCGGTATCGGGGGCGCCGCCGGGTAAAAACAGTGAGGTTATTGCCAGAAGTCCGCCTATAACAAAAAGCCACCATGAAAGGAGGTTCAGTCTCGGGAACGCAACGTCGGCCGCACCTACCTGAATCGGGAGAAAAAAGTTACCAAAAACTGCCGGCAGACCCGGTATGATAAAAAGAAAGATCATTATAACGCCATGAAGCGTAAACAATGAATTATAGGTCTGCGGATCAATAATTGTCTTGCCGGGGGCAATAAGCTCCAGCCTCATCAGGAAGCCCAGCGTAACACCCACCGCAAAAAAGATCATCATAGAAATCAGGTACATTATACCTATTTTTTTATGATCAACTGAAAAAATCCATGAACCTATTCCTGAATGCTTGCCCTTGTATGTTAAAAAATTAACATTTGTATCATGAGCAGATGAATTAGCCATGTTTATACACCTTCATTTAAATTCTTTTTATTTTTTTTCGTTACTAAAACAACCACCAGAACAATAGATAACGCAATTATGATCACTCCGGATATTCTGGTCACATTAAGCATATAAGTCTTACCCTGCGGATCATAGCTGAAACAAAATTTTAACACTTTGGCTATTGTGGGGCCAATCTTTCCTTCAGAAGCCTCAATGAGGGCCATCTTAAGGTCAAAAGGCAAAATCCTTGTGCCAAGCAGATATCTCGTGATCTTTCTTTCAGGTGACAGAAAAATCAGAAGTCCCGGATGGCTGATCTGCTTCTCGCCTATTACGGTGTAGTAAAAGCCTGCCTCATCAGTCAGTTTTGCAATCGTGACCGAATCGGCTGTCATAAAGCGCCATGATCCTTCCGGAAATTCAATATTTGCAGCCTGAGTGAATTGTTTCTGTTTATCCGCAGCAATCTTATAATCTTCTGCGGGATCAATGGATACAGAAACAATCTTGTAATCCTTACCCGGAAACATATCAACTCTTGAGATGGCAGAAGCCACTTCGGTCATAAGCGGTGAACAGAGACCGGGGCACTGATAATACACAAACATCAGAATGGTTGTTTTATCAACAACATCTGCAAGTTTAACGGTATTACCCTTCTCATCGGTGAGCTTATACTCACCACTGAGTGTATTGCCGAGTTTGGTATCGTCTATGCCTGCGTCATTCTTCTTATTCTCTTTCACATCAGAAGCAAAAACAATGCCGCTCAGAAGAACGGCAGCCAAAACAACAAATCCTAATCGTAAAACATTAATTCTGAACATATTTATTAAGCCAGTAAACCTTTTAAAAAGTTATAAAGTCTGGCAAATTCTTCATCACCCAGTCTGAGCACCGCAGGTGCAAAACCATTCTGGACAATGTTTTTATCAAGCATGGCTCTGAATGACTTTACATCCTTGTTCCAGGTGTTGTCATTAATCAGGGTTGCCAGTGCGGCTGATGAATTGCCTGTCACTGATTTAAACAGTCTGGCATTATCATCAGTTTCCATGGATTTAAGTTTTTCGAGGGCAGAATTTAATCTCTTTGATAAATCTGCCTTTTCATTCATAACCAGTTTTTGGGCACCTGCCACAGGAAGAATACCCGGCTCTTCTGTGCCTTTTGAAAGCTGATATTCTTCATCAAGCTGTGTAACTTCGGCATCGGTGATCGCAGGAGCGCCTTCCATGAAATTCTGCATGATATAATGAATAACGCCAAGTCTTTCATCAACTGGGAGATTATCATAAGCGGGCATACCGTTTGCTGCAATTCCGTTCTGCAAAGTCATATACATTCCGGCAAGATTGCGTCCGTTTTTCCAGCCGTCTTTTGCATGAAAGTTTCTCGGTTTGGGGTTTAACGCAACACCCGCCACTCCGTCACCTTTACCCTGGCCGCCATGGCATGAAACGCACACAGCTTCAAATGTGGCTTTTCCTTTTGCAAGCATCTCAGGGGTTGGAGTCTTGATGTTTTCAAATTCAACGGCTTTAAGAACTGCCGGATTCTTTAATTCAAGATCCGTTACAAGCTGTGTTGAATCAACCAGCCTGGGCGGAACTGCATTATTGTAGATTGCACCAAGATTTGTAATGTAGAGAAGTCCGAGGCCCACAAGCACCACAAGGAAATATGTGTATGATGATGCAAGGAAAAGCAGCGGATTCTTAAGCATTTCATTAAACGATGGTTTATTTTTACTCATATTCTTCTGTTCTCAGGCTTAAGTTATACTCTGTAATCCAAACCTCTTTGAAGTTTGGGATCTCCGACAGGTACTGCGTTGTGTTTTTTGAAATTAAGATAAAAAATTATAATGGCTGCGCCTATTATCGCCATCGGGAATCCGATCTCCAATATATAAAGAAGCGGATGGTTTTTATCGCTGTGATACTGGGGCATTATCAGCCAGTAAAGGTCTATAAGATGAGCAAAAAGGAGCCAGAGTGAAGCAAACTTCAGTCTTTTGGGATCCATCTTTGCGGGCTGGGGAAGCAGTATTGCATACGGAACAATGAAATGAACAATGATAAGTCCTATTGATATCACCGGCCAGTACCCTGCCCATCTGTTAATGAACCAGAAAGTCTCTTCAGGTAAATTTGCATACCAGTAAAGCATGAACTGTGAAAATGCGATATACGCCCAGAAGTTCACAAACCCGAACAGCAGTGACCCGAAACTGTAATAATGATCATTCACCACTCCGGTGTGGAGGTAACCTTTTTCTCTTAATTTAACCACTGTGTATGTAATTGCTGCAAGCGATGCCACAACTGATCCTGAAAAGAAATAAACCCCGAATATAGTTGAAAACCAGTGGGGTTCAAGACTCATCAGCCAGTCAACAGAGGCTATGGTTGCGGTTATGGCAAAGAGAGGTATGAAGATTGCAGAAGCCACGAGATTTTTTCTTGTGAGAGTCTGATCTTTTGTTTCATCCTGTTTGCGGGAGTTTCTTACTGCATACAGATAATAAATTATCCAGATTGCAAAACAGGCAATAACCCTGATGATGAAAAACGGAATGTTCAGGTAAGGAAGCTTGCCTGTCAGTATTTTATCGTCAGGTGCCGGGTGTGTCAAGTGGAACAGATCAACAAGGAACAGGAACAGCGGCAAAGCAACAAACAGCAACACCGGAAGATATGAAGAGAAAAATTCTGCAACTCTTCTGAAAGGTGTGCTCCATGCTGCGTTAGAAACATATTCCAGTGCAATCAGGAATAATGAACCAAGTCCTATTGTAAGCAGAAATACAAAGGAGAGCAGATAATTAAAGACCGCCCTTTTTGAATCAAGAGCAAATGTAGCGAGCCCTATGACCAGCCCTGAAACCAGGAGAATTATCCCCAGTCTCATTACGCTCTGCGGCAGTTCTTTTTTTGTGTAAGTTCCACTACTTGCCATTCGAAGCCATCTCCTTTCTAACTTCATCAACATCCGCCTGAGTAGCGTTCTTGGCTTTTTGTAATACTCTTATGTAGTTAACAATTGCCCATCTTTCCTCCCTGGTAACCATGGGAGCGTAAGAAGGCATTGTGTTCTGTCCTGCGGTTATGACATGATAAATCTGTCCGTCTTCCCACTCGCGAAGCTTGGTTGTATGAAGACTCGGCGGGTTCGGGAACTGACCTCTCAGCCTGCTGTCACCATCACCGTAATTACCATGGCAGGGTGAGCAGAAGGTCAGATACTTTTTCTGGCCGAGTTTCAGATTAGCCTCACTGGGTATTGTGGGATTTACCACTCCCAGAACTTTATCTGCAGTCTGCCCGGTGAATTCATAAGGAATAAATCCTCTGGCAACAGTTCCTTTAACAGGTGGTCTGTTATAAGAACCATCTGCAAAAAAGTCACTCGGTTTCTGCGGATTTGACTTAAACTGATTATCCATCCAGTTGAACGGAGTTGTATACATAACTTTGTTAAGCGTTATGTATGTGCCGGCCGATACTACAATAGCCACTGTGGCAACTATTCCGAGAAACTTGGGTGAGAATGCGTCAAATATGTTTTTATCGACATCATATACCACATCTATGCTCTTTCCGCCAAGAGACCCCAGGAATTCTTTTGCCTTCTCAATGGAAAATTTCTCATCTTCAGCACCGATAAACACACCGTATTTATCAAGTGATACCGCTTTCATGTAATCGGTGTCATGAAGAGGATGTGTGTTATGCGGAAATTTGAAAAAGAAAGTCAGCATTCCGAACACAGTTGAGAGTGTTGCAAGAAGCACGGTCACTTCAAAGGTCACCGGAATAAATGCCGGCAATGCGAAGAACGGCTTTCCGCCTATAACCATCGGGTATGCAACTGACATGGTCCAGAACATAAGAAGCAGTGCAAGCCCGGCACCTGTAAGACCAAAAGCGAGGGTGATGTACCCGAGCTTTGAGGGCTTAAGTTTCATGGCCGCATCCATTCCGTGAACCGGATACGGAGTGTGCACATCAAAATCTTTAAATTCTGAACTTGTCTTTTTTGCTGCGTGAATAATCTGATCCGGAGTATCAAATAACGCGGTGACTCCGAAAATTTTATTACTTCTTTTCATTAATGTTCACCTCCGTGATGTGATGGCTGAGCTCCGGGAGCAACAGCTTTCACTTCTGCAATAGAGATCACCGGCAATGTTTTGGCAAAAAGAAGCACCAGTGTAAAGAACAATCCGAAACTGCCTAAAAGAATTCCGCCGTCAACCAGCGTGGGTTTGTAATAACCCCAGCTTGAGGGAAGAAAATCTCTGTGCAGTGATGTAACTGTGATTACAAATCGCTCAAACCACATGCCCACGTTTACAAATATTACTACTATAAGCATAACAGGTATTGACCGTCTGAATTTCCTGAACCAGAATAACTGCGGGAAAATAACGTTACAGCTTACCATGATCCAGTATGCCCAGGCATACGGACCAAACATTCTGTTGATAAATGCGAATTGTTCAAATTGAACACCGCTGTACCATGCAATGAAAAACTCCATTGCATAAGCGTAGCCAACCATCATACCGGTTGCCAGAATAACCCTGTTCATCTTGTCAAGGTGGTCAACGGTGATCAGATTTTCCATATTGAAAATCTTCCGTACAAAAATGAGTACGGTAACAACCATTGCAAATCCCGAGAAGATAGCTCCCGCTACAAAGTACGGCGGGAAAATTGTTGTGTGCCATCCGGGAATGATTGAAACTGCAAAGTCAAATGATACGATTGTATGTACTGAGAGAACCAGAGGGGTTGCAAAACCGGCGAGAAGCATGTATGCTTTTTCATAATGCTGCCAGTTTCTGTGTGAGTGTCTCCAGCCAAGTGAAAATAAAGAATAAACGAATTTCTTTATTTTTGATGATTCCTTTGTTCTGTCTCTGAGCGATGCAAAATCAGGGATAAGACCCACATACCAGAAAACCAGCGACACAGTGAAATAGGTTGATACTGCAAACACGTCCCATAAAAGGGGTGATGTGAAGTTAACCCACAGACTGTGCTGGTTTGGGTATGGCATCAGATAACCTGCCAGCCACGGGCGGCCGGTATGGATAACCGGGAAAACCAGGGCGCAGATAACTGCAAAAATGGTCATTGCTTCTGCAAATCTTGCTATCGCAGTACGCCATTTCTGCCTCAGAAGAAACAGAATGGCCGAGATCAGGGTTCCGGCATGGCCGATACCTACCCAGAACACGAAGTTTACGATCGGGAATGCCCAGCCAACCGGCTGATTGTTTCCCCATAAACCGGTACCGTAATAGAATGACAACGCCAGCATTGCCGCACCCAACCCAAGCAGACTGAGTGTGATACTCAGGGCAATGTAGTATTTTTTATCCGGCTTCTGGTCCATCGGTTTCGCAATCAAGTCCTCTATTTCGGCTATTGACATGCGACCTTCAACCAGAGGCAGCTCTTTAGAGTAATCTATATTCACTTAAACTCCCTCCGCAGTATTTCTGAGTTTTGCGAGATACTTAATGTTGGGTCTGATATTTAATTCTTCAAGCAGTGCGTATCCGAGCTCGTGCTCATTAAGCTTTGCGAACTCAGATTCTTTTGCATTGTAATTTCCGAAAGTTATGGCATTTGCCGGGCAGGCATCCTGGCAGGCGGTTGTAACACCCTCTCCTGTGAATGTTTTTCCTGCTGCATTGGCAGTTGATCTTGCATCTTCAATGCGGTGAACGCAGAAGGTGCATTTTTCCATAACGCCTCTTGATCTTACTGTAACCTCAGGGTTGTGTCCCAGATTCACAGGTTCCTGATAGTAGAAACCATCAGCAAAATGATCTCTGAAGTCAAAGAAGTTGAATCTTCTCACTTTGTAAGGACAGTTGTTTGAACAGTATCTTGTACCAACGCATCTGTTGTAAACCATCTGGTTCAGTCCGTCGGGGCTGTGAGTTGTAGCCACAACCGGGCAGACATTCTCGCAGGGGGCCTGATCACAATGCTGACACATCATGGGGGTCACGCTTGCGGATGGCTCATTAGGATCGCCGGCATAATACCTGTCAATTCTCAGCCAGTGCATTTCCCTGCCGGTGAGAACCTGTTCTTTACCGACAACGGGAACGTTGTTTTCAATATTACATGCAACAACGCACTGTCCGCAGCCTGTGCATTTACCAAGATCAATATTCATACCCCATTTAACATCTTTGTACTCATATTCTTTGTACATGTTAAGCAGAGCATGTTTTTTACCGTGGTGGAGGAAATGAGGATCTTTTTCATACTGAGCAACAGTACCTTCTTTTACGAGTTCTCTCTTAAGATGAATATCCTTTACGAGAGTGTCATCATAAACATAGTGATCCTGAGTTGAGGCAAGCTTATAAGTGCCCTCGGCTTTCGTGACCGTTACGTTTTCATAAAGCCATGGCGAAGCATTGTTTTTTGACTGCAGCAGATTTGCATTCTGCCCTACATTAACCGCAACTGCAGGTGAGCTGGTTCTGCCGTAGCCAAGTGAAACGCTCACAGTTTTTTCTGCCATACCGGGCTGAATAAGAACAGGCAGCTTAAGTTTTCTGCTGCCAACCGTTACTTCTGCCATGCTTCCGGTTTTGAGGCCGAGTTCTTTGGATGTGTTCACAGAAACTGAGAGATAGTTATCCCAGGTTACTTTAGAAATGGGATGAGGAAGTTCCTGCAGCCAGCCGTTATTTGCATGTCGTCCGTCGCCAAGCGCGTATGATTCAAGCAGAAGCAGTGTATAGCCGTTTACTTTTTTAGCCTGCGGGTTCAGTGACTTTGCAGCTTCCGGTTTAAATGCAGCTTTTTTCTCTGCTGCTTCACGGGTGAGTACAACTCCGTCATGAAGCGCTCCGAGCCAGAATCTTTCAAATGAAAGATCGGTCTTAACCGCAGAATAAACTGTTTTTTCCCAGTTTGCTTTAACATAATCGTGATACATTGTATCGGAATAGGCATCCGGATTACCGCCTGCCCAGTTAAGCAGAATGGCTTCAAGCTGTCTTGTTTTATAAAGGGGTTCAATCACAGGTTGTTTCAGGCTGTGAATGCCGGTTCTTGTCTGAGCATCGCCCCAGCTTTCAAATCCATGGCTTAAAGCGCCGATATATTTTGAAGCAGCGGTTGTTTCATTTTCAAGAGCGGTGAGAGTTACCACCAGTCCGGCTTTTTTGAGTGCATCCGCAAAACCGTAATCGGAGGCAAGATCATAAACAGGATTGCAGTCTGCGTTTATCACGAGACCCACGCTTCCTGATTTAATCTCTCCGATCACTTTTTCCAGCTCTTCTTTTGTTGCATAGCTGAAAAGGGAAACGTTTGAGTTTTCCTTATTATATAATGCGGTGTTGCCGAGAATTTCATTCAGTATATTAACTGCAATGTGAATTTCCTCTGATAATGCACGGCCTGCGTATACAATTCCTTTGCCGCGGTTTGCGATAAGGTCTTTAACCATTGCAGAGAGTGCCTTTTTCTCTTTTGCTGAAAGTCCGCCTTTTGAAGCAAGCGCATCAACCGTGAACGCATCCAGATTAAGTCCTTCAGTCAGGTTTGATTTCACCGACTTTGAAACTTCATTCAGAAGCGTGTATACCAGCTCGCCGTGTAACGCGGGATTCAGCCTGATTCTTGAATCAGCCGAAATGCTGGTAAGCGAAAAATTACCCTCAACCGAGTAAAGCCTGTTAAAATTCTTTTTGTGTGCATCACGTCTGGCAGTGATTTCTCTTGTCTGTTCAACCGGGTTACCTTCAGTACCAAGAATATCTGCCTCAATTGAGACAATCAGATCAGCCGATTTCCAGTCAATAACGGGAAGGAGATCAGTGCCGTAAGATTTTTTCCAAGCACTTCTTTTAATTTCCTCATTAAACTGATCGTAATAGACAACCTCGAGATTGGGATATTTTTCTTTCAGCTCACTTAAAACATTTGCATAAGAGGGGGAAACCACAGCATGCGAGAAAACCACAGTCTTTCCGCCTGATTTAAGCGCATTAAGAACTGCTTTATCAAGTTCTGCCCATGTGATATCACGGGTTGATCCTGATCTTACTTCCTGCGGAGCTCTGAATCTTGCGGGATCATATAAATCCATAACCGATGCCTGGCATCTTGTGCAGATTTTCCCTTTGCTCACAGGATGATCAGGGTTGCCGTTAACTTTTATCGGTTTTCCTTCGCGTGTTTTAATTAGTATGCCGCAGGTGTTGCCGCAGCTTGTGCAGGTTGAAGCATAATAGTTTGCTTCCCCGAACGTGATTTCTTCCGGTTTTTTATTGTAAGAGACAATTTTTCCTTTATCTCTGTAATCGGTACAACCGGTGGCTGCCATAGCGGCAGAGGCGCCCAGGAGTGCTAAGAATTTTCTTCTGGAGATACCTGATAATTTTTCGGGGCTGAATTCATCCTTAACCCCGGGCATAAACTCATTGTATACCGCCGGATCTTGGTTCTCCGTATTAAGCGACTCGTAACTGGTCCAGTAAACTTTGCCGTTTTCCTGATTTATTCCGTTCTTCATATCAGACATCTGCTATACCTTACTTTGTCTTTTTACTGAGAGTGGATTTTCTTTAACACTGATTGCAGAAGTTTTACCTTCCTGCTGTTCTTTCCGGTCGGAAAAGAGAAATCCTGCAAATGGCTTAAACACCAGATATCCGCCTATCAGCGTCAATACTGAAGCCAGAAATGATTTTCGATTGAATTTGTTTTCCATTTTTGAATCTCCTACCTGTGACATGCCCAGCAATACTCAGGGCCTTTTTTAATGTTTGCCACATAGGGAACCTTTACTTCCGGATTCCTGTGACAGTCAAGACATGCACCCATGGTGAATGAATTAACCTGCCCTATCTTCTCCATATTTCTTACATCACCGTGGCAGCTTGCGCAGTCAATGCCTTTACCAACATGCACTGAGTGATTGAAATATGCATACTCAGGCACCCTGTGGATTCTTTTCCAGGGAATCGGGGTTCCGCTTTCGTAATATTGGATTAATTTCTTGATTTCAGGTCTGTCGGTTCTCGCCAGTGAATGACAATTCATACATGTAGAGGCCGCCGGAACTGTGGCAAATCTCTCTTTTTCAACTCCCGTGTGGCAGTACTGACAGTCAATGTTCATATCGCCTGCATGGAGTTTATGAGAAAAATTGATTGGTTGTTCAGGGGTGTATCCGATACCGTCTCGTTCTGCTCTTGCCACATAATATGTAACTGCAAATGAAACAATTGCTACAAACACTAATATCGGAAGACGAATCCTTAACAAATAGTCGATAAAACTATTCATTACACAATACCTTCTTGCAACTTTGTGGGATAATAAGATTTGAAATTTTGGTTGGGTTTTTTCTGCCCGCAACTACGGAAAGATAAAAGGGTATCAACTTCAAGATATACTAATTCTCTCTGATTTATAATTACACACAGGAAAGCCGGAACTTTCCGTGATTTGCGCCGTCTATTTAAAGATGTATTTAATTAAGAAATGGTTCTAAAACAGTTCCAAACTTAAGAATTTTACAGATTAAAAAAAAATCAAAAATAAGAATATTTAGTTCTGTTTAACCGATGTTTTTTTATCTTCGGCTTTATGCAAATTAAGAATATTATTGGATTTTCAAAACAATAATTCATTAATTTTATCCGTACCGCGTTAAAAACTCCCATTATCCGCTGTTTATTTTCCCCGCCCTCCTCTCCTGTTCATAAATTTTTCACCTCATGTAAAAAAAATGTTAATATTTTTTAATCCGCGGGAACTATAGCAGCATCCATTTATGTTGAAATTTCTGGATTACATATTCATTAATAAAAGGATAAAAATGAAAATAAGAATTCTCTCACTCGTGTTCGTCCTGGCTCTGGTAACATTAAACGCCCAGACCTCAGAAAATTCTCTTGCAAATCTGAAAGAAGGAAATGAAAGATTTCTCAACAACGGACAGACACCAAAACAGTATCTTGATGATGTAAAGGCCACCTCAAACGGACAGAGCCCATACGCTATTATCTTATCATGTGCTGATTCAAGAGTTCCCCCTGAGCTCATCTTTGATGAATCAATAGGCAGACTTTTTGTTGTGAGAGTTGCCGGTAATGTAACTTCCCCCGAAGCACTCGGAAGCATTGAATACGGTGTTGATGTGCTTAAGGCTAATCTTATTGTAGTACTCGGACACACAAAATGCGGAGCTGTAGTTGCTGCTTCCTCAAAGAAAAGCTACACACCCAATATTGATGCCCTTATAGCAAGAATTGCTCCCGCAGTTGATGCAGTTGAGAAAAAAGACGGCAAAGGTGATAAAGTTGAAGAGATGATTAAAAAGAATGTTGAAAATCAGATGTCAAACCTTACATCACAGAGCTCACTGCTTGCAGACAGAGTGAAAGAAGGCAAAGTTAAAATTGTTGGCGGCGTCTATTCACTTGAATCAGGCAAAATTGAACTCATGGGTAACTGATCCCCTTCCCTTTCAGAATGTTTATGTCAGTCAGGCTGTGTAACAGCAGCCTGATTGTTTTTTCCTCCTCACATCTCCCCTTTTATTTGATGCTCATTTGACGATTTCAACATTTTCTGCCTTAAAACTGCATTCTGTGTAATTAAACGCACTTTTTTATTTGACGGTCATTTGACGATTTCATCATTTTCTGCCTTAAAACTGCATTCTGTTTAATTTAACTCACTTTTTTATTTGACGGTCATTTGACGATTTCATCATTTTC
>JABWCA010000121.1 GCA_013359345.1 Ignavibacteriaceae bacterium | reverse complement strand
CCCTCAGGAAGTTCAATATCAAGAGAGCTTTTCGCTTTCTGAAACGGAAAATTCTCTTTGCAGTGCAGAGAAAAGGTGAATATACGGTCATGTCCGTCGAGGATTCTTGCAGTGCCGTCGCCCTGATGAACGTCAAGATCTATGATCATAACTCTTGAAACCCTCCCGTCATGCAGCAGACTAAGCGGCGCAACTGCAAGATCATTCACTATACAGAAACCCGATCCGAAATCATAATGCGCATGATGAGTACCTCCGGCCACATTGCAGCAGATCCCTTTTTTCAGGGCGATCTCAGCACTCAGCACCGAGCCGCTGAGAGCAGTGAGAGTTCTTGTAACCAGCTGCTCACTCCACGGCAGACCCGTTCGCCTGATTTCCTGCCTCTCAAGAGTGCCTTTAACAAATGATGTGATGTAATATGGTGAATGTGCCAGATGGATTTTTTCTGCGGGAATGATCTCAGGGCGGCTTACAGATGATTCTGAAATAACTCCGTCTTTCATCAGAATCTCATACAGAAGACGGAATTTGGGCATCGGGAAGCGGTGCCCCTCAGGTAAGGGGCACACATAATTTTCATGATATACTACGGGAAGCGGCATTTATCAGAAGGTTTTGCGGTTTATCTCTTTTCCGGTATTGTCAAACTCTATCGATTCCACCAGATTGCCTTCTTTATATGTATCCTTATACCAGACTGTTCCGTCTTCATGGTAGATTGTACTTAGTCCGTCAAGCCTGTTCATTTTATACTGCTGAACAGTCCAAAGCTTGCCTGATTTATAATAGGTTTTCGTCTCCCCCTCCTGAAAGCTCTTTTTGTAGGCGGCTTCCATGCTCAGCACACCACTTTCGAAAAACTCTTTCTGAATGCCCTCTGCTTTACCTCCGAGATAATTCTTTTCCGATTTCAGCGCGCCTGATTTGTAAAATTCTTTAGATACACCATTCAGCTTGCCAAACTGATAATTATACTCGCCCTGCAGTTCACCTGAATCATAATACCACTTAACGATACCTTCCATGATATTGTTTTTGTAATTTGCTTCGGTTCTCACCTTTCCGTTTGGGTGATATTCATAATTCATATCCTGAAGCTGACCGTTAACGTAATTATAATCTGCCTTCATGACACCCGATTCATACCAGGTCTGAAACCTTCCGTCGGGATTGCCGTTTTTGTAGGAACCGAGATCACGGAGCTTGCCTGACTCATAATAAGCCGAGTACTCACCGTTAAGAATATCATCAACATAATTATAATTATCTCTCAGAATACCTGAATCATAGTAATATCTGCAGTTGCCGTTAAGCTTGCCGTTTCTGTAATTCAGAGACTCGAGGAGTATCCCTTCGGTTGAATATCTCTTAACTTCTCCGTCAAGTACACCGCTTTTATAAGTAAGCACTTCTTTTAATTTACCGTCGGGGTAATAATTTGAAATCCTGCCATCTTTTGCCTGGGCAAAGAGGGTGAGCGAGGATATTAAAAATAACAGCCAGATTTTATTCATAGCTGATAATGTTACCTTTTTCATCATATTCCTTTCGGGTGATTATTTTTCCGTCACTGTAGAATTCTTCAAGTTTCAGATTCCCGTCAGGGAAGTATTCTTTCAGGTCACCGTGCAGCTTTCCCGCCAGGTAAAAAGCAGTTTTCATGAGCTGACCGTTTTCATGATACCAGACCTGCTCCCCGTTTAACTCTCCCATGGCATATTTTTCAGTGTAATGGATAAGGCCGTTCGGATAAAAATATCTTGCCTGGCCGTCTTTAACCCCGTCTGTGTAGTTTATGCTTGAACTCAGTGAGCCATCGGGATTATATTTCAGAAATGTGCCGTTTATATTTCCGTTAAAGTAAATTCCTTCTGTTTCAAGCTTCCCGTTTTTATAGAACGTCCTTTCGGATCCGAGTTTTTCACCGTTAATATATTCAACATCAGATTTTAAGACCCCGTTCTCGTAAAATGCCGAAGCCCTTCCCTGAAGCGTATCGTTTTTATAAGTGAACTCCGACTCCAGATAGCCTGATTCATAATATGTTCTGACCAGCCCGTACTTCAGACCGTTTTTATATGGCACTTCCTCCTTCAGAACACCATTTTCATAATACTGACGGTCAACACGTTCCTTTTCAACAAACTTTCCTTCAATATCAAATCTTTCACGGTTAATGAGCTGTCCGTTCTGATACTCATCCTGAACACGAAGCCTGCCGGCGACATCATAGATATAGAGAAACCCTTCTAATTTCCCTTTTCTGAAAGTTGATTTAACCGCAACTTTACCCCCTTCGTGATATACGAACACGTCGCCATCCATGAGCCCCTCGCGGTATGTCCTTTCCACTTCCTTTCCCCCCTTTTCATAGTAAGTTATACTCTTATCATGCAGAAGTCCATCAGAATATTTCCATTCACCCTGAAGTTCGCCTGATTTATAATAAGTATAGGTAATACCGTGCAGCTTGTCGTTTATATAAAATTGTTTTGCCCACAGTTCACCCGACTCATAATACCAGTAGGCCTCGCCCTCTCTCAGACCGTTTTCATAATTCCATTCCCTTGCAAGTTTACCGTCTTCAAAGTACCACTCAAATTTTCCCTGTTCCACACCTTCCTCAAAGTGCCAGATTTTCCAGATCACTCCGTTTGGGTAAAACTCGATGAATTCACCTGCAAGTTTTCCGTCGATATACTCACCCTGAGTTCGTACTCTTCCGTCGGGATAAAAGGTCTTCTGAATCTCTTTCTGCTGTGAAAAAAGTGATCCGGCAAAGAGAAATATCAATATTAAAAAGTGTCTGATGGCTGCTCCGAAATTCAAAAATAACTGACTTTAAAGGTACTCACAGAGTGTGTGATATAAAATGAAAATCGAAGTAACGGGAGCGGTTTATGCCCGTTCTTCAGATATTAATACGGATGGGTACTGAGGAAAGTTCCCGCTCTGAGTGAAATCTTACCCGGCTATTTAAAAGAAAACAGGGCTGCCGCTAAGCAACCCTGCCTCTCTTGCTAACCTTTACACCATTATAATTTTATGATGTAAGGAAAACCCCAGTAAGTTGATACAACAGGCTGTGAATCATCGGTAACTGAATCTTCTGTCATGACATCAAGCACAGCATGGAAAAAGCCTGCTATTCTGTGCGAAGTGATCTGAGTTTCATACACAAGCAGATACTGGCCGGGGCTGATTGATGAAACAGATACCAGATCAAGTTTTTTCTTGAGCCTGTTCTGCCCTCTGAAATCTGCACCAAACGTCATAGTGACAAAATTAGCATCGTCTGTGGGAGCAACAACTTCAACCTGAAGTGTTACCGGTTCATTTTTGTTAATCTGAGGAATATCTCTCCATCTTCCCCATCCTCTGGTGAGATAATAAGCCAGCGGATCTTCAAGAGTGAATGTCTGATTGTTTCCGAATGTGGCAGTCAGTTTCCTGATAGTAAGCGTTGAACCTGTGGTTTTACCTGAAGGGAGCGAATAAGCTATCATTTTCCATCTTGTTGAGTCATTCTGATTGTTTCTCTTAACCAGGATATAATTTCTCTTCAGTTCGGAAGTGTAATTTTTCGTGATAGTGGTATCAATCGTAGAATCTGCATCAGTTGAAGCAGCAATAATCAGCCTTGCCGTTACTGTTGCAGTCATGGTTGCATAAGCGGTATCATTTATAACCTGAGTTGAAACATTCCTGGTAATGCCCGTCACTTTTCTTGCCACCTTTATCGGTCTTATTGTTGCGGATGATTTGCCCAGAATATCCTGAAGAATTCCTTCTTCATCATAATTGGAATCAAATGACATTGTTGAAGAATCGGAGGCTATAACGGTTTTAATAATTGCGGAGTCACCGCTCTCAGCTACCGGATTAACTGAACTCTCTTTACAGCCTGTGAGAACAACACCCGTAAATATCAGGGCCGCTAAATAAACATATATCCTTTTCATATTATCCTTTCTGTTTTTATAAATAAGTCATGCTCTTTCTGAGAATGTGACAAAAGATTTATGGAGGAGGTTTAAATATTATTCATAAATGCGGGTTAGTATGACGGGGGGCACACTTAGCAGACTGAAATCAGCCCGAGGATGTTTTGTAATTCTTTGAATGATGCCGGATCCGGCAAAAAGCCGGTTACATTCCGGAAGCATTCAGGGCTTTGAGTAAATATACTTTATCATTTTCAGCTGAATTTTCCCGGCGGCAAATAAAATCCCGTTTATGAAACCGGGTAAAACTTTTTATTAATAAAGAAATATCTGTATTCATGTTTACAAGTGGTAATTATGTTCACGATAATCCCGGAACACTCCAAAAACAAAAATGCCGGAATGATACTTCACTCCGGCAAAATAATACAGAATTATTAACAGCCGCCCCGGGCAATTAACCATAATGGATAACTTCGTTTCTGCTGGCACATACAATCAACTGCACTGCTTATTGTGCTGCTGCAAGCAAGTTCGCTGCTGTTGCTTACGGCTAATACTGTTATTTACTGTTACTTACTGCTAGTACTGTTATTTACTGTTACTTACTGTTACTTACTGACTCACTACCCTGTAAACAGAATCAAGTAATGTACCGTCAACCCATTTCACGACTGCAACAACCTGTTCACGGTCAAGCTGCGGCTTCTTTGGCTGACCGCCAACAATTGCATCAACCTCTGCCTTGATATCAGCCAGCGGTCTGATTGGCAAACCTGAATCTTTAACCGCATCAAGCAGATCCTGCCTTCGGGGGTTTATTGCTATACCTCTTTCAGTCACAATTACATCAACCATCTCACCGGGAGCGCAGATAGTAGTTACCTCATCAACAATCACAGGAATTCTGTCTCTGAATGAGGGTATTGCCAGAATGCTGCACTTCGCAAAAAGGCAATTCTGCCAGCCCCCGATACCGTGAAGCAGAAGACCATCTGAATGAGTCACAACATTGGCGTTGAAATTCAGATCAACCTCGGTTGCACCCAGAACAGCAGTGTCAATTATTGATGCAAAGTTGCCCTTGCCGTGATAATTATAACTCGTGAACGGGGTTGTGTTAATATGATTTTTGTTTTGATGCATTGAACGGACTCCCTCAAGGTCAAAGGTCTGTCCGTCAAGAATGTAATCTGTAAGACCCTCTTCAAGAAGTTCAACCAGATATTTTGTGCTGCCGCCTCTCACAAAACGGGCCTTCACACCTTTTGCCTTCATTCTTTCCTTAAGGAAGTAGACGAAAGCCAGAGCAGTACCGCCGGCACCGGCCTGAAATGAGAATCCGTCTTTCATAATGCCGGAAGCCTCTATGAATTTTGCTACATATTCCGCAATGAGAAGACGGTCAGGGCTCTTTGTTATCTCTGTAGTGCCCGAGACTATCTTTGTTGCATCACCGAGTGAATCAATCTGCACCACATAGTCAACATTCTGACCCTGTATCTGCCATGGAACGCATGGGAACGGCACAAGATTATCTGTCACAACAATAACATTATCCGCATATTCTGAGTCACCGAGTGCAAAACCTATCAGTCCGCAGGCTGATTTTCCTGTTTCACCATTCGCATTCCCGAAAGGATCTGCAGTCGGAGCGGCAATTACAGCTATATCAATATGAATATCGCCATCCTGAATTGCCTGATATCTTCCTCCGTGTGATCTTAACACCCCCTGACCCTTCATCTTACCGTATGAAGTATACTCACCAAGGGGGCCGTTCATGCTTCCTTCAATATGATGAATTGTTCCGTCTTCAAGGTATTTTATAAGATAGTTATGACAAGGGAAAGATGCGCTCGGAAACCAGACAATATCTTTTACTCCCAGCTCTTTTATCACATCAAACATGTAATTTGTAAGAGCATCGCCGTTGCGGAGGTGGTGATGTGTTGAGATTACCATTCCGTCTTTGATGCCGGCATTTATCAGAGCCGTTTTCAGATCAGGCACAAGCTTGTTGCCATCTGCAGGATAATCAGCACAGCTTTTAACCGGTGGTTTTGCTTTTCTGTAACCGGGTTTATAGCCGCCCACTCCCATAAAGGGAATCTGAGGTTTTCCGTTCACGGTTTCAGGCACGAGCCTGCCCGCATGATTTTTAACCATTTTCATTATTCCTCCAGTCTTCAGGCAGCAGTCCGTTCAGTATTGCGAGATCAACAGTGTGCAGGGCACGTTTAACAACCGGCGGATCAATCATTTTGCTGCCGAGTGATATAACACCGAGTCCGCGGCTCTGCGCATCCTCAAACGCCAGTACTATTTTCTTAGCCTTCTCTGTCTCCTTTTCAGATGGTGCGAAGGCTTTATGTATCACATCAATCTGACGGGGGTGGATGCATCCCTTTCCTTCAAACCCCAGGCCTTTGGCTTCGATGACACTGTTAATAAGCCCCTGAGTATCCTCAACATCAGAAAACACAGAATCTATCGCCTGGATACCGGCGGCTTTTGCGGTGTTAATAATGACTGATCTTGCGTAGAAACTCTCCTTTCCTTCAAGTGTTCTCTCAACACCCAGATCTGCCGAGAAATCTTCAAGCCCTATAGTAAGCGCACAAATGTTATCTGATGCAGCCGCAATTGCCTGCGCATTTGCAACCCCTTTGGCGCTCTCTATAATCGGCATAAGCAGAATGGGGTATTTAATGTTGTATTCCTGCTTGATTCTGAAAATCTCATCATCAATCAGTTCAACTTCATGCGGAATTTCACATTTCGGGATCAGAACAAGTTCAACCCCGTTCGGAATTACAGCCCTGAGATCCTCAAGCCCCAGAGGGAGCTGATTTATTCTCACCATTCTTTCTGCTCCGTAAAAATCAACTGCTCTCAGGGCATTTCTTACCAGAATTCTTGCAGCATCTTTTTCGGAGTGATGCACACTGTCTTCAAGATCAAGTATAATTCCGTCAGGTTTGTGAAGCCCTGCATTGATATAAAACTTGGGTTCATTACCCGGCAGATATAATCTGCTTCTGCGCAGCCTTGTTTTCTGAGGTGTGATGTGTCCGTACTTGGCGGGGAGCAGAAAATCTTTTCCGGAACCTGAACCTGCTCTTTTAATAGCTGATTCAAGTCTTGCGGCCATTACAAAATCAAGGGCACCTGAGTCTTCGATCCTCAGCACACAGTTATCAATGCCATAAAATTCCAGAACTTCATCAACAAGTGCGGATATTTTATCACCGTAAAGCCTGCCGACCTTACTCTTTATCTCAACCACCCTGCCGCCGCTGCTGTGCTTTTCAAACTCAACCCAGCAGTCAGATCTGACCGATGTGCCCCGTTTGCCGGCACTGTAAACTATATTATCTTCCATAATTTCCTCAGATTTTCAATCCCTGCATAAATTCACGCGCAGAATACTTCTCACAGTTAAATATCATCTCTTTTATGGCAGCTTTTCTTTCCGGGGTAAAATTACTGCCGGCCAGAGCATTAAATTTGTTTGTGAGATCTTCATCCGTCATTGGTTCCCGCGGGTCACCTTTGGGATACTCAAGATATTCTGAGTACACTTTTCCGTCTGTAGTTGTAATCGTTACCCTGGAAGGCTGTTTTGCAGGGAACATTTTTTCAAATTCAAGAGATGCCTCACCTTTAATTTTCATCATGGTTTCTTTAATAACCGGATCAAGAATCTTTTCCATATTAAATGATTCGGTGGTGATTTTTCTATCGACCATGGCGGCAGCAAGACAATAAGGGAGTGAATGATCTGCTGTTTCTCTTGAATCGGGTTCATATTTATGCGGATCAAAAAGTATATCACACGCACGCGCAATTGTGGTAACAACCACTTCTCTAATATCATCCGGTTTAATATCGTTGTTTATCACCGCCTTGAGTGCTGCGGTGATGTGGGTGTGAGTGAGCGCCTCGGTCGGGAAAGCTTTCATACTGCATTCAAGTATTTTGTACTTTTCACCCAGTCCGCCTGTCAGTTTATCCATTGCCCAGCCATCACCGAAGCACTGCATAAAACCTTCTTTGCCTTCAAAAACAAGTTCAGTGCCGGTATAACCTTTTTTAGCCATAAGAGCGGCAAAAACACCCGTCTGAGTTGCCATCGGGTCAACTGTGTTTTTCATCATGGTAAGTTTACCGGCGGTGGGGCAGCCGATGGTGTGGTTGTGACAACCGTTAATACCAATAGCATTAACCATTTCATCAACCGTGAGACCCAGAATTTTACCGGCCACAATGGGAGAAACAAACTGAGTGAGGGTGGCATGATGCCATTTTCTTTCTCTTACACCCGGCACGGCAAATTCACAAAGCCTCTGTTCAAATTCATAGGCAAGAACAATTGCAACAATCACATCTTCCATTGAGGCATTTACAAGTTCTGCCGGCGATATTGCAGCAGGAATAATATCTGACGGATGCGAGGGATCTTCTTTCCAGTAAATATCATTAAAATCAAGCGCTCTTATCATCAGTGAATTAATGAGTGCAACGTTCACAGCCGGGAGCATCTCGCCCGTGCCGAAAACAGTGGCTTCGGGCTTGCCGCCCATTTCAGTGTAGATTTCTCTGATTGCCTTCACATCTTTTGTATTAAGCGCCCCGTAAGCACAGCCAATTGAGTCATACAGATATCTTTTCACTTCATGAATCACATCGGCAGGGAGATCAGAATATTTCAGATTCACTGCAAATTCAGCAATTGTTCTTGATACAGACTTTTCCAATTTAAACTCCTTTTTCAGATTCAAGCTTTGATTTGATCCACTCTTCAAGCCGGCCTGCCATGATAACTTCCTGCGCAGCCGCCCCTATGGGATCAAAAGAAAATTCCATCCCGTTAAACGAGATTTTTGAATTAATAAAATCAACCTCAGCCACACCACCGGCTTTTACCGTCAGCTCTTCGGATGTGTTAAGGCTTCTGAGATAATTTACAAGCGAAGGTGATTCTGTTATCAGAAGACCATTATTGATAGCATTACGCTTGTAGGTCTCACTGAAAGAACCTGCAATAACAAGCGGAATGCCTGCATATTTTAATGCCGTTGCGGCCTGCTCCCGTGAGCTTCCTGTACCGAAATTAAATCCGCCGACTACAATATCACCTTTGCTGATAATGCTTCTGAAGTTTTCATCATAGTTCTCCATTACAACAGAGGCTTGTTCTTCAGGAGTAAAATCATCCCTGTAGGTGTACTTGCCGGGGTAGATTCCGTCGGTGTTAATATTGTCCTTGTTGCAGAAAATAATATTTCCGGATAATTTTTCAGGGAAACCCGGCAGGATTTTTACCGGTGCTGCTTTCACTTCTTTTTTATTCTCTTTAACAGTGATTACCGGATCAGCGTGGAAAGTGCTTTCAAAATCTATGTAACCGCTGATAACGGACTGAGCAACAACAGCAGGACTTGCCAGATATGTATGTGCTTCAGGTGAGCCCATTCTTCCTTTGTAATTCCTGTTTGTTGAAGATATTCCCGTTTCTCCCGGTTCAAGCAGACCAACACCCAGGCCGATACACGGGCCGCAGCCCGGAGGCAGCGTAATTGCCCCTGCATCAAGCAGAATCTGCCAGTCGCCTGAGTTCTCCGCCTCAAGCTGTACCTGCCCTGATGCGGCAGAAACATAAAATTTCACTCCTTCTGCTGCTTTTTTTCCTTTGAGTACGGAAGCCGCTTCCCTGATATCTTCAAAACGGCTGTTCACACATGAAACCAGGTACGCTTTATCAATCTTTACTTTTTTCTCTTTCAAAGATGAAGCAGGTTCAGCTTTTTTAACAGTATCAGGACCCGAGATATAAGGCGGAATGGTTGAAAGATCCACAGTAATCTCTTTAACATAAAACGCATCTTTATCAGGCATCATACCTTTAATTTCTTCTCTGATTTTCCTGACTGATTCACGGCTGAAAATACCCTCACGCCACAATTTACCGTTGAATTCATCATTATTCTTTTCATAATAATCAATTCTGCCTTCGAGCCAGTTAAAGAGGATATCATCAGGAATGAAAACGCCTGCCAGCGCACCCCACTCGGTAGTCATATTCGATATTGCAAGGCGCTGCTCAACAGTTAGATTTTTGATCCCTGAACCGTGAAATTCAATGGCATGATTGAGAACATCATCTTTATTCAGAATTCCGCAGAGAGCAATTATAACATCCTTACCGGTTACTCCGGGCCTCATCTCACCTTCCAGAATCACCTTTGAAACCGGAGGCACTTTCCACCATGTTTTGCCTGTTGCCCAGACAGACGCCGCATCGGTTCTGACAACAGGGGTTCCCAGTGCCCCGAGCCCTCCGTACATGTTTGAATGGCTATCGGAGGCAACAACCATGGTGCCGGGCATGATAAATCCTTCTTCACACATTATCTGATGGCCTATTCCTCTTCCGGCGGGATAAAACCAGGCACCCAGAGATTTGGCAAAATTTTCAATTTTCTGATATTTCTCCAGATTCTTTTCCGTTTTATCCTGGATATTGTGATCAAGTGTTGTCACAACCTGACGCGGGTTATTAAATGAGACCGCACCGGTTTCTCTGAATTTTGGGATTACAGCCCCTGTGTTATCATGTGTCATTACATACGCAGGCTGTATCATTATGATATCACCGCTCCTTACGCTCTGACCCGTTTCAAGGCCGGCAGCAAATTTTTGGGCGGTTTTTTCTACAAATGTCTGTTGCATATACTTTTACTCCGCATACAAAAAGGGCAGCCGCATAAGTGACTGCCCTTTGAATTTAGTAAATCAGGCTTTAAATGGATCAAACGAAACAAAATCGGCGTGGTGCACAATAATAGATTCAACTGTACGTTTACCGAGATCACCTTCTTTTGAATGAGTGGCAATTATATGCTGAACCTCCGGGGGAATCCCGAACCTGTCAGCAATGGCAAGACCGCTGAACGGGTGTCTGATAAGCTTGCCGGCATGTGAAGTAACCAGTTTGCCATCCAGCATATCATATTCAAGCAGTTTACCAACATCAATCAAAACAGCTCCTGATATCAGATAATCCATGTTTATCTGAATTGAATCACCAAAATTTTTCTTCATGATGTTGGCAATTTCAACCGAAAGCTGCACAGCTGTTCTTTTGTGGTTCATAAATGACACATTGCAGTCTTTGATGAGAAGTGAAAAAGGAATAACTTCAAGATCCTCTGGTTTAAGCACACTGTTCTCAATGGCGTAAATCCAGCATTGAAGAGTTTTTTCTCTTAACTCATCGTCCTTAATCCAGCTTATTTCGGGCCAGATTTCAATTACTTTTTCTCTCATTTCATCCTCACAGTTTATCGGCAATTGCCTGCCCCATTTCAAGAGTTGTATTGCTTCCGCCCATATCATAGGTTTTAACCCTGCCTTCTTTGATAACGAGTGCTGTTGCATTCTCAACTCTTTCAGCAAGTTCTTTTTCACC
>JABWCA010000120.1 GCA_013359345.1 Ignavibacteriaceae bacterium | reverse complement strand
AAAGAGAATCGACAGGCAGAAATTCCTTGAGGGTAAGAATATCAGGTATCGGAGTTCTGGGGAACTGCATGGAAAACATGATTTTTCCGCCCGCATCGAGATATCTGTTAACATTTCCGGTTGCAATCGTTAACGATGGATTAAAATCGGTGTACCAGAATACTGTCTTATATAGCTTGAGGGTCAGGAGGAAATCATAATTAAAAAGCGGCGGTTTGGTACCCGAAATCTGAAGGATATCATATTTCCCGTTAAGAGCACCGCTTCTTAATGAATTAAACTTTTGTGTGTAAAAATCTGCCGCTGCATCATTCGTGGCATAATCATCAACAATGAGAAAATTTCCTTTGGGTTTCCTGACAAACCAGGTCTTACCGGCTCCCGGAATCTCGATCCAGGGTGTCCTTGCACCTGAGATATCTTCTGCCTGTATGTAGACCTTGTTAAAATCATCCAGCTTCAGACCGTTAAGCTTCTGCGGAAAGATGTTGAACTCGGCGCCGTCAATCAGAATATCTGCTGATGTTGTTGCAGATGCAAAATTGTTTGCCCTGAGGGTAACAAGCCTTGTTCCGCCTCCCAGATTCACGATTGAAGATGATGCAGATGTATCATTAAGTACAATCCTTATTGCACTTATAGAGGCATCGCCGTCGGCATCAGATGCATTCCACTTAAGCGTGATAACGGGAAAGCTCTGAGCAGGAATAACTGTAACGCTGTCAAGATCAAGAACAGGTGGCGAGTTTTTAATCGGGAACTTCAGCTCAGCGGGAGTTGGGTCAACAAGGCCGATATCATAATATTTTTCACCGGCATCATAAACTCCGTTGCCGTTGGCGTCAATAAACGGTTCGGGCCCGAAATTAATGCCTCCTCTTATGATCTGTGCATCATAACTGAAATTACCGCCGTTATCTGCAGCAGCAACCCTGAATATATAACTGGTATCATTTGCACCGATCTGAAGCGCAAACAAACTGTCATTTTTTGAAGTAAAACTCCAGTTTGCGCCATCCCAGCTGAAATAATAACCAACTATCAGACCATCCGGATCATCACCCCACCAGTGAACCTTCAGCCTGCTCGGCTGTTTGGATATGTCTGAATCAGGGTAAAGAAACAGCCTGGTATTCGGAGGAACGTTTGCCGCAGCACTGCCTGTAATTGCATCTTTGCATGAGTAAAACAGCACTGAAGACGTAAGAATAAAAACAATAAGGAAATATTTCTTCATAAAAAGCAGAGGGCGGCTTTTAAACCGCCCTGTAAAATTATTTAACTAAAAGCATTTTCTTTGAAATGGTCTGTTCATTTGATCTTAACTGATAAATGTACATACCCGAAGTAAGTTCAGATGCATTAAAGATTATTCTGTAACTTCCTGCATCCTGATACTGGTTAACCAGTGTTTTGACTTTCTGACCAAGAACATTGTAGATATCAAGCTGAACCATGCCTGATACTGCAGTGCTGTACTGGATCGAGGTGGCAGGGTTGAACGGATTCGGATAGTTCTGTGAAAGACTGAATGACTGAGGCATTTCCCCGTCTTTTACGCTCAGAGGAGTGAATCCTTCAAAGTCATCATCTTTTCTCGGAACAAGTTTATAGTTTGAGAATGAATAGTACAGTATACCTTTAAGTTCGGTGAATTTATCTCCGTCCTTAAGGACAATACCCGGAAGATTGGGTTCCCATGCATTATTATACTGATGATTTCCATCCTGTAATTCAACACGGGTGTTACCTGAACCGTCACTTACAAGTATTTCACCGAAATTGCCGTTCGGGTCAGCATTTGAATCAGCTATTTCAGGATTGGTGAATTTGATTATCACGCTTTCCAGTGATTCCTGGAAGACACCGCCGAATCCGGTACCGATTTCACCTGTAGTGACATTAACCGGTGCGGGAAGCTGATTTCCTGCTGAATTGATAATTATGTTATCCATACTGTCAAGTCTTGTAACCGAGAAGTTCTCAACAACTTTAGCGTTGTTAATGGTCACATTATCACCTTTCTGAAGTGATAAAGACTCAAGGCCGCCTACCCAGATACCTGACCACGGGCCTGTGCCGTTCTGAATATATACCCTTGTCGGGGTTGAACCGAATCCCGGAATATCTGAAGTATCGGCAGTGACAACACCCGAAACGGTAACTCTGAAGTTATTAAATGCACTCCAGCCTCCGCCAAACGGGCTGTACTGAACATCCTGAATGGTGAGTCCTCTGTTGAGAACGGGGTAAAAATATCTGTTTCTCAGGGTATCGGTGGGGTTCATTGAAACCTTTCCTTCGTTATCCTGAGCCCATACAAAGTATGAAACAATAGCTGAATCAGCAGCAACACCGGGGATAACACCCGTGTAGTTAACGCTGTCTGCGCCTGTTCCCCTGGTCATATCAACAAACTGATCGGCACCATCGTTAATTCTGTAATAAACTCTTGCTGAAGTAACCTGACCATCAAGATCAACTATTCTTGAAGTTACGGTGACACTCTGGTTTGAACCGACATAGGCACTGTTTCTTGCAAGGTTTGTAACGCTGGGCGGAGTTGAACCGACTTCCATATCACCGGGATACAGCGGCACTATATAATATCCGTCTGCCCTTGTGTGAACAACACCTCTGATGTACTGAAGGAATGTTCCGTCAAGAGGTGCATCATAATCAGTAAGACCTGTAAGTCTGTGAGCTCTTTTAGTAAAGTACCCCGACTGATCATACATTGTCATGTAGTTACCGTTGCCGTCATTAAATCTGAATGTGCCTGAAGAATTGTTTCTGTCTGATGTGACAACGTTTCTTATGACAACATACATACCTTCATACTTTTCACCCTGAGGATTTAAGACTCCTCCGTTCATAAAAGTGGACATCGGAAGCTCAATCGGGTCAGGTCTTTTAGGAAGGGTCTCAATAATATCAACAGGTGTAATAGGGTTCAGCAGATAGTTAGCCTGAACTGTATTGCCGAAATAAATTGAGATCACCGCTGTAAATTCCACAACTTGCGCTGTGTCAATAAGATCAAACCCAGTGGTCTGAAAGGCAGCAGTGGTATCATCCTGTAGCACAGAGATTCCACCAAAAGGAAGTCCGTTCTGAGCCTGAACATAAGCATACCATCTCGGGCCAGCAGCAATATTACGTCTTCGGTCACTAGAGACATTGACAATAGGACTTACCATAACCACGCCTCTGAAACGCACAGTATCGCCTAAATAGGCAGAGTAATCAACACCCGGACCCTGGTTAAGAATGGAATCGGGTGTTTCTGTAATTTCCTGAATGGTTAAAAGCGGATACTGCTGAGCAGAAATTTCTCTGCCTGCAAGGATCGCCAGTAACGCAAAAAGAAGAAATAATTTCTTCATTTCTACCTCTGTAAATTATTTAACAATTAAAAACTTTCCGGTTTGAATATCACCGGTTTTTGTATCTTTTACCGAGAACAGATAAAGACCCGTGGCAATTGCCTGATCATTATCGGTTACAAGATCCCAGGCATGTTCTCCCCCTGAAAACTGAATATCAGTTGAGGATGAGAAATTCTGGAACCATCTTATGTCACTTCCCGAGCTTTCGGGTGAGTGATCAAGTTTTTTAACAATATCACCTGCCAGTGTGTAGATTATGATCTCACAGTTTTCAGGAAGATTGTAAAAATATATTTTTCTTAAACGTTCTGATGAACCATCCCAGTATGCCGAACCATAATAGGGATTAGGATAAACTCCCACTTCCCTGCCGGCATCAAGAGCAGGATTAGTTCCGGGTACAATTCTTTTAAGGTTGAAAAGCGAGCTTGATTCAAGGCTCTCTATTCTGTTCACAGGATCCCCCTTGTCAAAGGAGGTTACAGCGAACAGATACTGCCAGCCATTCAGGAGGCTATCCACAGTGAATTCATACCAGTAATTAGTTGTGTCACCGCCAAATTTTACCGGCTGATTCAGCCTTACATAATTAAAACCTGTATTGTAAAAAAGGGAATTTCCGCTGGAGTCAAACTCAGCCATCTTAACAAGCGACTGCGCTTCATTACCGCTGCCTGCCAGTTCAAAACCGGCATTGGTTCTGTAAAGTCTGTATCCCTCAAAATCCATGGCACCGGTGATGGGATCAACTGATGATTCAGCAAGATTATCCCAGTATATTTTCACTTTATTGCTCTGATTAACAACCTTCACTTTTGGTGAACGTGGCGGAGCAGGCAGAATATAACGGGTGAGTTTACCGTCGCCGTTACCGTCTTCTCCGGGATCAAGCACACCGTTGCGGTTTCTGTCTTCACCATGGTAAGCTCTTAAAGCCCATTCTGCATTTGCATAGAGGTTAAGTTTCTGGTCTTCATTATCAACTGATGCGGGCTCTTCCCCATGTTTTTTGGCAGCAAGTATTGCAAAAACAACATTAACGGAATCTCCGGGGGCGATATTTCTGATTGCACCGGCAGTGATGAGCATTGAACGGTTTGAGGCCTGCTTCATCTGCTCAGGGTTAACA
This sequence comes from Ignavibacteriaceae bacterium, assembly GCA_013359345.1. Classification (GTDB taxonomy): domain Bacteria; phylum Bacteroidota; class Ignavibacteria; order Ignavibacteriales; family Ignavibacteriaceae; genus JABWCA01. The sequence continues at coordinate 6,923 of JABWCA010000120.1, read as the reverse complement.
CCCGAACCGTATCTTGCAGAGCCTGCAAAATAGCCCTGCATCTTAAAATATCTTTCAATATCTGTCTGGGGAGCAAAATAGACGGGATCTGCGGTGTTTCTGAATTGCCATGAAACAAAATTCACGCTGTCATAAGGAACGCTGGCACCCAGGAACTGGATTCCGAGGTATGAGTCTGTGAATCCGGGATCACCATTCACATCAAATTCATAGGCAAGCTTGAGTGAATCCTTGTAACCGTTGCCGCCCCTGTTAAAAAATGATGAGCCGCCGGGTGAGGTTATTTTTGTGTTTCTTACAACGGCATCGGTCCATAAACCAACATAAACGCTGTCAAGATATTTTCCTGAAACGTTCTTTACCCAGTAATTAAAAATAACCATGAAATCAGCGAACGGGAAGTTCCAGGCATAAGTTTCCTGGCGGATTGCCACACCAAGGGGAGTGTGTTCAACTATCACTTCACCGTTTTCAAGCACAGTGTTAGTATCAATATAATCTGCCACAAAATCCTGGTGTGAAATTGCCTCAGGGCTGAAAAATTTTGATTCTACCAGTGAGGAGCGCTCAATAACTTTTGATGCGGCAGCATTAGTCCACTCAAAACCGCCGCCACGGGCTGCAACAGATGATGCATCAACGGCACCTGTTGTTACAAACGGACCTGTTTTACCATTACCCAGGGAGTCATTGGCCTTAAAGCCGCCGATCCAGAGACCGCCGTCAAAAATGTGCTCAATGCCGCTGCCTTTGGGGTATTCACATGAAGGCTGGTTCGGCCAGAGTGAGAATCCGTGTCCGTAAGTTCCGAAATTGGTTATTGTTATACCAATGTTGCCGATGTTAGTGAATTTTGAATTATCATCTTTCATCAGACGGTTGTTATTTCCCGCTTTCTGCTGAGCAAAAAGTGTCAGAGCCGGCATGATCAGAAAGAAAAGAACAGTAATTACTTTTAATTTCATCAGGATTATATTTTAAGATTTACGATACAAAGAAAATATTATCTTCTCTGAAATGATACTGAAAAAAGAATACATTGTTTCGATTATTCTTCAACGAAAATCATCCTTGCCTGTTTATCGGCATGATAAGAGCTCCTCACCAGCGGTGCAGATTCAACTATTTTAAAACCCATTTCGAGTCCGCGTGTTTTATACTCTGCAAACTCTTCGGGGGTTACGTATCTGTGAACCGGAAGATGCTTCGGGGATGGCTGAAGATACTGACCTATTGTGAGGATATCGCATTTGTGAGAGACAAGATCGTGCATAAGTTCAAGCACTTCCTCTTTCTGCTCACCTATGCCAACCATTATACCGCTTTTGGTTTTGAGTCCGTGTTCATGAAACCACTTAATAAGCTCAAGGCTTCTCTCGTATTTTGCCTGGGGCCTCACCGCATGGTAAAGTCTCGGCACTGTTTCAAGATTGTGATTAAGTATATCGGGCGGATTTCCGAGAATGATTTCGAATGCCTCGGTGCTCCCTTTGAAATCGGGAATAAGGATTTCTATTGTGCACTCAGGCATATCCTGTCTTATAAGTCTGATTGTCTCTGCAAAGATTGAAGCGCCTCCGTCACGGAGTTCATCACGGTTCACAGAAGTGATAACAACGTGCTGAAGATTAAGCGCCTTAACCGAATCTGCTACCCTTCTCGGTTCATCAAGGTCAAGTTCATTCGGCAACCCGACTTTTACGTTACAGAATCCGCAGCTTCTTGTGCATGTATCACCAAGAATCATAAATGTGGCGGTTCTGTGGTTCCAGCACTCAGCCAGATTAGGGCACCTTGCCTCTTCACAAACGGTGTTGAGGCGGTTTTTCCTCATAAGTTCTTTAACATCATGAAAATTTCTTCCCGTGGGAAGCTTTACCTTAAGCCAGTCGGGTCTTTTACCTAAACTGCCAATCTCATCTTTAATCTGTTCAGCGAAAGCCTGTTGATGTTTATTTATCATATTCTATTCCATTATAAAGCGGAGGTATCAAATCCTTCAAGTGCATCTTTTACAGATTTCAGGAATTTGCCTCCGAGCATACCGTCAATAAGGCGGTGGTCATGAGATAATGTAAGGTACATCATTGGCTTGATGGCAATTGTATCCATGCCGTCAACTTCAATGACAACCGGTTTTTTAACAACCGCACCAATGCCAAGAATGGCGAGCTCCGGCTGATTTATGATCGGGGTTCCGAAAAGTGTTCCGAACACTCCGTAGTTTGTAAGTGTGAAGGTTCCGCCGTAAATCTCATCCGGTGTCAGCTTTTTGGTTCTTGCCCTTGTTGCAAGGTCATTGATTGATTTGGCGAGACCGGTGATGTTTTTATCCTGAGCATTCTTGATGTTGGGGACAATCAGTCCGTTGGGTTCAAGAGCAACAGCAATACCAAGATTCACATAATTCTTTTTTACAATAGTATTGCCTTCAATTGAGGCATTCACGAGCGGGTTCTCTCTCAGCGCTTTAACAACAGCCTGAGCAATAAATGGCATATAAGTAAGTTTCACCCCTTCTCTCTGAAGGAACGCATCCTTGTTTTTCTGAATGAAGCCGTGAACTTTTGACATATCAACTTCAAGAAGGCCTGTTACATGAACAGACGTATCGCGGCTGCCAACCATGTGCGACATTATTTTCTGTCTGATGTTGTCCATCGGTATGCGCTCTATATCGCCCGTGTAAACATAATCAACTTTCGGCGGCTCAGGTCTTGCGGGAGCAGGTTTTGCCACGGGAGCGGGAGCAGCAGCCACAGGAGGCTGTATAACTCTCTGCTGTTTTCTGTTCTCAACAAATGCAAGAATATCTTTTTTGGTGACCCTTCCGCCTATTCCTGTTCCGGTTACTGATGCAAGTTCTGATGATGAAACACCTTCTGTCTTTGCAATATTCAGCACCAGCGGTGAATAGAATGAGCTGTCTGAATCTGACTTCTCAAAAACCTCCACGGGGGCGGCTTCGGAAGCGGCCTTACCGATCATATCATGCATTGAAACTTCAGCCGGTGCTGAAGCTTTCACCGGTTCAGCCATGGCAGCGGGTGCTGAAGCTGTTGCACCGGAACCCGAAATTCTTGCAACAACAGTTCCTACTGCAACAGTTTCCTGTTCTTTAACAAGTATTGAATGAAGCACGCCTTCTGCGGGTGACGGAACCTCAGTATCAACTTTATCGGTACTGATTTCAAAGAGAATTTCATCTTTTTTAACAAAATCTCCCGGTTTTTTATGCCATTTAAGAATGGTTCCCTCAGTTAAGCTTTCACCCATCTTGGGCATTGAAATTTCAGTTTTCATTTATAAAATCCGTTATATTAATACTGAATAAGTTCTTTAATTCGTCTGTATGTTTCCTCTCGCGAAGGAAGAATTGCATTCTCAAGCACGGGTGCATAAGGTATATGCGCATCTTTGGCTGCATATCTTCTTACCGGACCGTCAAGGAATCTGAAACAGTTTTCCGAAATTCGTGCAGCAATCTCTGCCCCGAAACCGGCTGTGTAAGTATCTTCATGAATTACAATTGCTTTACCGGTCTTTTTAACCGAGTTGTAAATTGTTTCCTCATCAAGCGGCACAATTGTTCTGATATCTATAATTTCTGCAGAGTAACCTTCTTCTTCCAGTTTTTTTGCTGAAAGGAAAGCATCCCAGAGGGTTGCGCCATATGACACAACAGTAACATCGGTTCCTTCTTTCACCACTTTAGCTTTTCCGAATGGCACAAGATAGTTTTCATCAGGCTCGGGCATTGTCGCAAAGCTCTGTCTGTAAAGGCCTTTATGCTCGCAGAAAATCACAGGATCATTGAGTCTCATGGCTGTTTTCAGGAGCCCTTTTGCATCTATTGCATTAGAAGGGTACGCAATCAGAAGTCCGGGCACATGAGCAAAAATTGATTCAATATTCTGGCTGTGGTAAAGTCCGCCGTGAATATAACCACCCACAGCAACTCTGGTTACCACAGGCACTTCCCATGCATTATTTGAACGGTATCTGAAAGTGGCAAGCTCACACTTATACTGCATGAATGCGGGCCAGATATAATCACCGAACTGGATTTCAACAACAGGTCTGAGTCCGGCAAGAGCCATACCGGTTGCAACTCCCACAATGCTTGCTTCTGCAAGCGGTGAATTAAATACTCTCTCTTCACCAAATTTAGACGAAAGCCCTTTGGTTGCGGTGAACACTCCCCCTTTACCATCGGCAATATCTTCACCAAACACATAAATTTTGTCGTTTACGGCCATTTCTTCATGAAGAGCATGATTTATGGCATCCACCATAACAATCGGCTTTCCTGATGGCGTGGTTTTTTCATACTGCAGTTTATCTGCATGCCCCGATTCATCAAGCACATATCTTTCGGCGGTATCGGCAGTCGGGTTGGGAGCAGCAAAAGCATCTTCAACAGCCTTGTCAATATCCGCATCAACCTGATTTCTGATTTCTTCAAGCTCACTCTCCTTAAGAGCGCCTTCAGCAACAACTATTCCGGTGAATCTGAGAATAGGATCTTTGCTGCGGTCCTCTTCAAGTTCGGCTTCCGTTCTGTATTTTTTATGATCATCGGATGATGAATGGGAAGCAAGTCTCACTACCTCCGCTTCAATCAGAGCCGGTCCTTTGCCTGAACGGATATAATCCAGAGCCTCACTGACTTTCTTGTATGACTCAAAGAAATCTGTGCCGTCAATAAGGAATCTTTCAAGCGATGCATAACCGGCCATCATTTCATGGATTGAGTTCCCCTTGCCACCGCTTTGTTTTGAAACGTGAACCGAGATTGCATACTTGTTATTCTGAATAACGAAGAGGACGGGAAGTTTCTCTCTTGATGCCCAGTTAACAGCTTCATGGAACTCACCCTGTGATGTTGTACCCTCGCCTGAACTTACATACGAAACCGAGTCTGTATGAGTTCTTTTTGCTGCAAGGGCTGTCCCTACTGCCTGAAGGAACTGAGTTCCCGTGGGGCTGCTCTGCGATGGTATGTTAAGGGTTGGCTGTGTCCCGAAATGGCACGGAAGCTGCCTGCCGCCGCACGCAGGATCATCTGCTTTTGCGAAACACTGAAGGAAAAAATCTTTCGGGGTAACACCCGATTTAAGAACAAGCGCCAGATCACGGTAATAAGGGAAAATCCAGTCACTCTTGGGATTAAGGAGCATTCCTATGGCAAGCTGTACAGCTTCATGACCTGATCCTGCTATATGGAAAAATGTTTTTCCCTGTTTAAGCAGATTCATTGATTTATTATCAATCTGGCGGGCCATGTACATGAACTTGTAAACAGTAAGTAACTGCTCTTTGGTAAATTCCGATGTGTGGTAAGAACCGTTATTTGCGGTGGTTTTTCTGCTTTTCGGGGCAGCCGTTTTTACGCTCATTCAAAACCTTTATTTGTTTTTAATTAGGGGTTACCGGGTAACCCGAACTTAAAGTATTGTAACCGAACACTTCGGCAAAATGCTTTAGAATTAATGTCTTAACTGATTTCATATCAGTCGTGTTATTCAGTTCTCTGGCAAGCGAGGTGACATCTTTGTCTTTTATTCCGCACGGTATAATTCCGTTGAACAGATCAAGATTGGTGTTAACATTAAATGCAAAGCCGTGCATGGTCACCCAGCGGCTTATCTTGATACCAATAGCGGCTATTTTTCTTTCGCCTATCCATACCCCTGTATATTTTTCTTTTCTCCCGGCACTGAGTCCGTATTCTTCACTTACCCTTATTAGAACTTCTTCGAGACTTCGCAGATAAAGATGTGCATCCTGGTGCCATTCTGTAAGGCTGATTATGGGGTAGCCCACAATCTGCCCGGGCCCATGGTAGGTTATATCTCCCCCTCTGTCTATATCGACAACCGAAAACCCGTTTTCTCTGAGAAAGTCTTCAGAACCGATAAGATTAGTTTTACTGGCTGTTTTGCCAAGGGTATATGTATTGGGATGCTCAAAAAACAGAAGATGATCATCAGCTGCTCCCTGAGTCCTTTTACTGAACACATCCCTCTGGATATCCCAGGCGGCATTGTATTCAACCAGACCATGGTCTATGACAACAAGTTTTCTAGATATGGATTGCTTCTCCGTTTGCACCGGCTGCTGCTTCCATGATTGATTCACTCAATGTAGGGTGAGCATGCACGGTTTTAATTATTGATTCGTATGTGGCTTCATGACTTCTGGCAACACCAAGTTCAGCAATCATTTCGGTTGCCTCAGAACCTATTATGTGCGCTCCCAGAAGCTCGCCGTATTTTGCATCAAAAATCAGCTTTACAAATCCGGTTCTTTCACCAATTGCAAAAGCTTTTCCGCTGGCCATAAAGGGGAATTTACCGATCTTGAGTTCATACCCTGCTTCACGCGCCTTCGCTTCGGTCATCCCTACAGATGCAACCTGAGGCTGGCAGTATGTACAACCCGGAATGTTGTCATAATCAACGGGATGAACGTGTAAACCTGCAATGCCCTCAATGCAGGCTATGGCTTCGGCACTTGCAACATGAGCAAGCCATGGGGGGCCAATCACGTCACCAATCGCATAAATATTTTCAACGTTCGTTTTGTAAGTCTTTTTATCTGCTTTTATGTGATTCTTAAAAATCTCTATGCCAAGTTCTTCCAGCCCGATTCCTTCAACGTTGCCGGTTACACCAACCGCACTTAACACTTTATCGGCAGTGAGTTCTTTGGTTTCGCCGTCCTTTTCAATTGTTACTTTTGCACCGTTCTTCACTGCTTCGGCTTTGAGCACTCTGGTTTTAGTGTAAATCTCTATTTTTTTCTTTTTAAACTCAGATTCAAGAGCAACTGACCGGCTGATGAATGCTTTGTGTGCAATGGGATTGTTGAAAAAAGTTCACGGAAAATTTTATAACTCAGATTTGTCTGCCAAATATCTT